>NZ_JAPVZE010000002.1:0-241578 GCF_041432205.1 Streptococcus sp. 27098_8_51 | reverse complement strand
TCATAGACTTTTACTAGTTTAACCAAATCTCGTGCCAAGGTCGAAACATTGCAAGAAACATAGACCATTTTATCTGGAACATAGGTCAGGATGGTATCCAACAGCTTATCATCTAAGCCTGTACGAGGAGGGTCAACTATCAAAGCATCCGCTCGGTAGCCATCTTGATACCAGCGTGGAATAATCTCTTCTGCTGTCCCCGCTTCGTAATGGGTATTGTCAAACCCCATTTTTTGAGCATTTCGCTTGGCATCTTCAATAGCTTCCGGAATAATATCCATTCCTCTGAGACTCTTGACCTTCTTTGCGAAGGCAAATCCGATCGTCCCAACACCGCAATAGGCATCGATTAGATGGTCTTCTTTGCTGACATCCAGAGCCTTAATTGCTTCACTATAGAGAATTTCTGTCTGCTCCGGATTAAGTTGATAAAAAGCTCGGGGCGAGAGAGAAAACTCATAGTCGAGTACTCCTTCTTGAATGCTCTCTTGGCCCCAGATAATTTCCGTCTTTTCACCATAGATTTCACTTGTTTTTGCTGTATTTGTATTGACTGCAACTGTGACGACTTCTGGAAAATCCTTGACTAAGTCTTTGACCAGTTGATTTAAATTAAGCTGGCGATTTGTGACAATGATAATCTGAACTTGCCCCGTTTTTCTTGCTCTGCGTACCATGATGGTGCGAACGCCTATCTTTTTTCTCTCATCGGTGATGGGGATTTGGTGGTAAGTAAGAAGTTCAGCTAGGCGATTCGCTATTACTTGGGTTTCCTTATCTTGCACCAAGCAGTCTTTCAACTCTACGAGATAATGAGAGTTTTGCGCATACAAACCTGCCTTGACCTGATTTTTAAATTTCCGAGTCTGGAATTGAAGCTTAGCACGGTAGTACTTTGGTTCCTGCATTCCGATAGTTGGACGGATTTCATAGTTTTCATATCCTGCAGGAGCAAATTTTTTCAGGGCTTGATGGAGCAGATCCGTTTTGAACTCTAACTGTTTATCGTAGTGGAGGTGCATGATTTGGCAACCACCACATTCATTATAAATCGTACAAGCCGGTACGACTCGAAATTTAGACTTCTTATTAACCTTTAGTAATTTTGCTTCAACAAAGTTGCGTTTAATAGAAGTAATTTGACAATAGATGTCTTCTCCTTTGAGGGCTCCAGGTACAAAAACGAGGGTTTTCTGGTAAAAACCAATTCCCTCACCATTGATGCCCATCCGCTTGATTTTTAAAGGTATCTTTTGTTTGACTTTCAGATTCATACCCCTATCTTATCACATTTTAGGGTATAATAGAACTATGAAAATCACAAAACTTGAAAAGAAAAAACGTCTCTACTTGATGGAGTTAGATGGACAGCAAACCTCTTATATCACGGAAGATACCATTGTCCGTTTTATGCTATCTCGAGATAAGGTCATTAGTAAAGAGGAACTTACCGAGATTCAGGACTTTGCCCAGTTCTCTTATGGTAAAAATCTCGCTCTCTACCATCTATCATTTAAAGCTCGAACCGAAAAGGAAGTTCGTGAGTATCTGAAAAAGTATGATCTTGATGAAAAAATCACTAGTCAAGTTATCGCTAATCTTAAAGAAGATAACTGGATTAATGATCGTCAGTATGCCTACTCTATCATCAACGCAAATCAACTTTCTGGAGATAAGGGACCCTATGTGCTAGCTCAAAAACTGTCTCAAAAAGGGATTGTCAAATCAACGATTGAAGATGTTTTAAAGGATTTTGATTTTTCAGAGGTTGCTCAACGTGTGGCGGAGAAACTGCTAAAAAAATACACGGGAAAGCTTCCCGCTCGTGCCTTGCAGGATAAGATCATTCAAAGCTTGACGAACAAAGGCTTCTCCTATTCTGATGCTAAAAGTGCCTTTGATGACTTGGACAGTCAAGTCGACCAAGATACGACTCAAGAACTCATTTTTAAAGAGCTAGACAAACAATATGCTAAGTATGCTCGAAAGTATGAAGGATACGAACTTAAACAGCGTTTAACCCAAGTTTTAGCTCGAAAAGGCTATGATTTTTCGGATATAGCCAGCGCTCTCAGAGAATATCTTTAATATTTTCGTGTAAAATTCAAAAAAATTAGACCGATTTATGATATAATAGTAAATGATAAACTTATAAATTGTAGAAAGTTGGTTAGTTATGAAACTTCCAAAAGAAGGCGACTTTATTACAATTCAAAGTTATAAGCATGATGGGAGTCTTCACCGTACTTGGCGGGACACCATGGTACTAAAAACAACAGAGAACGCTATTATTGGCGTCAACGACCACACACTTGTTACCGAAAGTGACGGTCGTCGTTGGGTGACTCGAGAACCGGCTATTGTTTACTTTCACAAAAAATATTGGTTTAATATCATTGCCATGATTCGTGATAATGGGATTTCCTACTATTGCAATATGGCAAGTCCTTACTATCTAGATGAGGAAGCCCTGAAATACATTGATTATGATTTGGACGTCAAGGTCTTCACTGATGGTGAAAAGCGTCTCTTGGACGTTGAAGAGTATGAGCGCCATAAACGCAAAATGAAGTATTCTGATGATTTAGACTATATTTTGAAAGAGCATGTTAAAATCCTTGTTGATTGGATCAACAATGGGCGTGGTCCTTTCTCAGAGGCCTATGTCAACATTTGGTACAAACGCTACATAGAACTAAAGAATCGGTAAAGTTGTCAAACTGGGGTGTGAGCCCTGGTTTTTTTATTTGAAAAACCCAGCCTGGAAGCTGGGTTAATTGCTATATATCTAATTTAGTGACAGTAAACTTGATATGGGAATAATCTTTTTCAACATCCTTATCTAACAGGAAAGCCGTGGCATCCTTCTTAACCTGAACAAGATCAATGTTCTGGGCTTGAGCTGCATAGACGCATCCACAATAGCATTGACGATAGATATCATACTCCTCGCACATCTCCACTGAACGTTTGTAACCTTGATTTTTCTTGAAATCACTTGGAAGATAGTGGGTGGTATAAATCTTTTGCACATCGATTCCGATGCTGTTGATGGTTTGAGAATTCTTATGGGGACTGATGGTCAAGGCTGAACCAAAGTAATCAAAGCCCAAGTCCATAGCTACCTGTGCTGTTTTATCCAGACGGTAGTCAAAACAAACCTTGCAACGGTCACCACCTTCGGGTTCTTCTTCCAGTCCTCTGACTAACTTCCGGTATTCATTTGGTTCGTAGGGAGCTTCAAGGTACTGAACCGTATTGCCTGTTCGCTCATTGAAATCACTGACAAATTTCTTGGTGACGTAAGCTCGCTTGTGGTATTCTGCCTTAGGATGGATATTGGAATTGGCAAAATAGATGGTCACATCAGCGTATTTTGTCAGGTATTCTAGGGTGTAGGTACTACAAGGAGCACAGCAAACATGCATGAGAATAGTGGGACGTTGCTCATTTTTCTCCCAAACTTGAACCATTTTTTGCATAACACGGTCATAATTAATCTTCTGATTAGGATTCATCTTGCTCAGAATTTCTTCTACATCAATCATGTTCTTCTCCTTCTTCTAGTCTTATTTTATCATATAAGTTAGGAGAGCTCAAATCAATTTTAGAAGAGAAAACCTTAAAAGGAGGGATGTTCTTCCCTCCTTTTGTGTTTTTTATAAGTTGCTTTTACATCATGCCGCCCATCATGCTTGGATCCATTGCTGGAGCTGGGGCTACTGGTTCTGGTTTATTGGCTACGACTGCTTCTGTTGTTAAAATCAAGCTAGCTACAGAGGCTGCATTTTGAAGGGCAGAACGACTCACTTTAACTGGGTCAATGATTCCCTCTTCAATCATGTTGACCCACTCGCCAGTTGCTGCGTTGAAGCCTGTACCAACTTCAGCATTCTTCAAGCGGTCTATAACAATAGAACCTTCGAATCCTGCATTGTGGGCGATTTGACGAACAGGTTCTTCCAAGGCGCGGAGAACAATATTGCGTCCTGTCGCTTCATCTCCTGTCAATTCCAAATCAGCCACTGCTGGAATGACATTGGCAAGAGCAGTTCCACCACCAGCAACGATTCCTTCTTCCACGGCTGCACGAGTAGCGTTGAGGGCATCTTCAATGCGGAGTTTCATTTCTTTCAACTCAGTTTCAGTTGCAGCTCCGACCTTGATAACTGCGACACCACCTGACAATTTTGCCAAGCGTTCTTGCAATTTTTCACGATCAAATTCAGAAGTTGTAGTTTCGATTTGTGACTTGATAACCGCAACACGGTGGGAAATGGCTTCAGGATTGCCAGCACCTTCTACGATAACCGTGCTATCTTTGTCCACAGTTACTCTCGCTGCTTGACCAAGCGCCTCAATAGTAGCGTCCTTCAACTCAAGGCCAAGATCTTCTGTGATAACAGTTCCACCTGTCAAGATGGCGATGTCTTCCAACATAGCCTTACGACGGTCCCCAAAGCCAGGGGCCTTAACTGCTACTACGTTGAAGGTTCCACGAATCTTGTTCAATACAAGAGTAGGAAGAGCTTCACCATCCACATCATCTGCAATAATCAAGAGTGGACGGTTGCTTTGAAGAATACTTTCTAGAAGTGGCAAGATTTCTTGGATATTTGAAATCTTCTTGTCAGTAATCAAAATGTATGGATTTTCAAGGTCCGCCACCATTTTTTCGCTATCTGTCACCATGTACTGTGATAGATAACCGCGGTCAAACTGCATTCCTTCTACGACTTCAAGCTCTGTTTCCATACCACGTGATTCTTCAATAGTGATGACACCATCTTTACCAACTTTTTCCATGGCTTCAGAGATGTATTCGCCGACTTTCTCAGAACGAGAAGATACGGCAGCAACTTGGGCGATGGCTTCTTTATTAGCAACTGGAATAGCATTGTTTTTCAAGGCTTCTACAGCTGCGGCAACTGCTGCTTCAATCCCACGACGGATACCGATTGGGTTGGCACCCGCAGTGACGTTTTTGATTCCTTCGCGGACGATAGCTTGGGTCAAGACAGTTGCAGTAGTGGTCCCATCACCAGCAATATCATTAGTCTTAGAAGCTACTTCTGATACCAACTTGGCACCCATATTTTCAAAATGGTCTTCCAATTCGATTTCTTTAGCGATTGTTACACCATCATTGGTAATCAATGGAGAACCAAATGATTTTTCAAGAACAACGTTACGACCTTTTGGTCCCAAGGTTACTTTAACAGTATCTGCAAGGATATCGACACCACGGACCATAGCTGAACGAGCATCAGATGAAAATTTAATTTCTTTTGACATACTTACTTTCTCCTTCTATTCTTCAATGATTGCCAAGATGTTAGCTTCACCGACGATGATATACTTTTCATCGCCATCTTTGACATCAATACCAGCGTGGGCTTCAACTAAGACACGGTCTCCAGCCATAACGCTTGGAGCTACCAAGTCACCGTTCAAGGTACGAACACCTTGTCCAGTAGCTACAACTTGGGCTGTTTTTGTTTTTTCTTGGGCTGAGCCTGCGAGGACAAAGCCTCCAACAGTTTGCTCTTTTTCTTCGATTTTCAAGACCACACGGTCTCCTAATGGTTTCAACATTTGCTTTCCTCCATGATGAAATACATATTATTAGCACTCTTTATATCTGAGTGCTAAATCATAGTTCTATTGTATCACTTGGTCAGAAATAGTCAAGAAAAAAGTCTGACTTTCTCAAGATAAAAAGCCTGAGATTGACTCAGGCTTTTCTATGCTTAAAATGGCAATTCTTCCTCTTCCAAGACCAAATCTGCCAAATCCTGTCCTGCGTTATTTTCACGCATGGCACGTTGGGCGCGGCTTTCCAAAAGTTGGAATCCTGTGGCAAGGACTTCAGTCACATAGTTCATCTGGCCATTTTTCTCAAAGCGACGGGTACGAAGTTCTCCATCCACAGAGATAAGACTACCTTTAGTTGCGTAGCTTGCCAAGGTTTCAGCCAATTTTCCCCAAAGAACAAGATTGACAAAGTCAGCTTCACGTTCCCCATTTTGGTCTTTGTAACGACGGTTCACAGCGATAGTTGCACGCGCTACTGACTTGTCATTGTTGGTTTTGTGCAATTCTGGTGTAGACGTTAAACGTCCAATAAGAATAACTTTATTATACATATTTTCTTCCTCCTACTTATCTATTCGTAAGGAATCAAAAAAAGTTACAGAAATTTGTAACTTTTCGAAGAAATTTTTTATTTTTTATGCACCATGAAACCTGTCGCTTGTTGATTGGCCATAATAGTCATATCTGTAATCTGCACACGGCGAGGCTGACTGGTCACATAGACAACCGTATCTGCGATATCTTGTGCTTGCAGGGCTTCTATTCCCTGATAGACGGTCGCAGCCCGCTCTTTATCACCGTGGAAACGTACCGCAGAAAAATCTGTTTCGACAATTCCTGGCTGAATAGTGGTCACCTTGATGTCTGTCGCAATGGTATCAATTCGCAAACCATCTGAAAAGGTTTTAACTGCCGCCTTGGTGGCTGAATAAACTGCTGCACCCGCATAGGCATAAATTCCTGCGGTCGATCCCATATTGATAATATGACCCTGATTGGCTGCTACCATAGAAGGCAAGAAACAGCGAGTAACTGCCATCAAACCCTTGACGTTGGTATCCAACATGGTCAGCATATCCAATTCTTCATAGTCTTGATAGGGAGCCAAGCCAAGAGCTAGTCCAGCGTTATTGACTAATATATCAATCTGCCCTATCGTTTCCAAAATATCGGAGCAGACAGTCTTGACCATGGTCATATCCGTGACATCCAGTGGAAAGGTCCAAACGGTTTGATTAGGAAAAGTTTCTGCAAACTCTGACTTGAGAGTCTCTAGTCTGTCTGTCCGTCGCCCTGTTAGAACGACATTCTCCCCCTGCTCCAGATAAGCACGCGCAATCGCTTCACCGATTCCTGAGGTCGCTCCTGTAATCACTACATTTTTCGCCATCTTATCCCCCTCTATCTGGTCTATCAAATACCGACAATTTCCTAGGCCGTCCAGTGTTTGGCTGGGTCAAATGGAGTTCCGACAACTTGGTCTTCTGATAATTCAATAACCCCACGTTTTAGCGGAGCATTTGGCAAGGCAAGTTCACGAGGGCTGCACATCATACCAAAACTCTTTTCACCACGAAGTTCGCCTGGGAAAATGAGATTGCCTTTTGGCATCATAGCTCCAGGAAGAGCTACAATGGTTTTCAACCCAACACGCGCATTGGGAGCCCCTGCAACGATTTGCACTGTCTTATCACTTGCAACGGCCACTTGACAGATGTTGAGGTGGTCGCTATCTGGATGGGCTACCATCTCAACAATCTCACCAACAACAAACTTAGGTTCCTTGTCATTGACAATTTCTTCTGTAAATCCTTCCGCCTGCAATTCTTGGTTCAAACGTGCTACTTGCTCATCTGTCAAAAAGACTTGACCGCGCTCTGCAATTTCGAACAAACTTGAAACTTCGAAAATATTCCAAGCTACTGTTTCCCCATTATCTTTGAGGAAAACACGGGCTACTTTGCCTTTGCGCTCCACGTCTAGTTTGGCATCTCCGCTGTTTTTCACGATGATCATAAGGACATCGCCAACATGCTCTTTATTATATGTAAAAATCATTGTTTTCTTTTCTCCTATTTCAGTCCAGCTAAAAAGTCGTTGATTTGTTCCTTACTTTTACGGTCGCGATTGACAAATCGGCCGATTTCCTTGTCCTTTTCTAGCACAACAAGGCTAGGAATCCCGTACACATCCCAGAGTTTGGCTAGATCCATGTACTGGTCACGGTCCACTCGAATAAAGGTGAACTCTGGATTTGTCTCCTCAATCTCTGGCAAGGCAGGATAGATATAACGACAATCGCCACACCAGTCCGCCACAAAAAGAAAGACCTTCTTGCCATCTTGCTCGACAAAACCTGCTAGTTCTTCTATACTATTGGGAGTAATCATAAGACTTCCTCCTCATAGATCAGGTCTTCATTTTCATAGACAAAGGTGTAATGACGGCCATCCTCGAAAATGACTCCTCCGACAAGTCGCTCTAGGCTACTTTCGTAGACTTGAACATAGAGAGTCGCAATCTCACCCATATCTGAGAAAAGTTCGCGCACGATAGCGGTCAACTCTTCTTGCGTCTTCATGAGTTTGTGGTTATCTGCTGCTTTTTTGGCACCCAAAGCGAGGGCACTTAGACCAGCCACAGTCAAGCCAGTCATCCATAATTTCTTAGCTTTCATACCTTTCATTGTAACACAAAAAGGGCTCTAGGACAAATGAGGAAGCAGTATATGGGCAAGTAAAAATCCCCTTCCCTCAATGAGGAAAGAGGACATCTAATTCTTATTGCCAGGCGCCTGAGTTGCCAACGTAGTAACCATCAGGTGTGTAGGTATTGCGAAGCATCTTACCTGATGAAGCTAGATAATACCACTTACCATTGTTTTTGACCCAATCATTCGCAATCATGGCACCAGAAGAACTTACATAATACCATTCTCCCTTGTCAAAAATCCAAGTGCTTACTTTCATAGAGCCTGAAGTTGATAAATAGTACCACTTGCCTTGGTCGTAAAGCCAATCATTAGAAATCATAGCTCCTGATGATTTAAAGGCATACCAGTTGCCACCTTGATAGAGCCAAGTTTGATTAAACATAATTCCTTTATCATTCATAAAGTACCAAGTTCCATTGTCTTTAACCCAAGCATTTTGAACTAGTTGGCCTTGTTTTTGATAGTACCAATTTTGGTCTGATTTTAGCCAGCTTTCTGCTTTTACAATCGGATAAAGTTCTCGGAAGGCTCCTACCCCCTTGTAGGAATGACTGATCGATTCTGGTTTTGTAAGTTTTAACTCACCATTGTCATGGTCTTTCCAAGCATAAACTTTTTGACCATTGATAGTCTCTGGTAAGGTAGCAGTGTAGGTCTTGGTTTGATAGTCCCATGTTGTATCAAGGTAGGTGTAATGGTCTTTTGATTCTTCAATACGGTAGTAGCCACTTTTCTCACCATTATATACATCATCTACCACTTTAGTGGACCAGATCTTTACTTCATTTCCACTCTTGGCCTCGACCTTGATATCTCCTCTATAGCCATAAGGTACGTAGAAATTCAGGTAACGCCCCTCTGTACCGACCATAGACTTGTCCTTTTCTTGGCCTAGGAAATTGACTGTCTGATCTTGACCATTGAGACTGACCATCCACTCAATTTTCTCAGTTTTTGGCAAATCCAAGACTTTGATATCTACTTCATGGCCATTATTAAATCGAAGAATTTTGCCATCTTGATACTTAACCCCACCCTTAATAACCCATTCTTCTTCCAATTCGAATGCTTTTCCTGAATGAGGGAAAGCCAGTAAAGCTAAACCTGCTAGAGACAAACAAAATAGTGTGATTTTTTTCATTGTATATCCTCCTTAGGAATTATTATATTAATTATATCACTATCTATTTTTTTTGCAAATCTTATCCTAAATATGCTAGAAAAACCTCTGAGATTATTCTCAGAGATTAGAAGATAACTAGTTACTATTTTCAACCGCTGCAGTAACAAAGGCAGTGTAGAGTTCTTCTGGACGGTTCGGACGACTGGAAAGTTCAGGGTGATACTGACACGCCACAAAGAATTTATTTTCAGGAATTTCCACGATTTCTACCAAACGATTATCAGGTGAAACTCCTGAAAAGACAAAACCTGCCGCCTCAAACTGTTCACGAAAGGCATTGTTAAACTCATAACGGTGTCGGTGACGGCGTTGCACCACTTCTTGATTGTGATAAGCAGCCGCTGCTTTAGAGCCACGTTTCAACTTAGATGGATAAAGTCCCAAACGAAGGGTGCCACCCATATCCTCAACATCAACCTGATCACGCATGATATCAATGATAGGATATTTTGTTTCTGGTGCAAGTTCAGCAGAATTGGCCCCTTCAAGACCCAAAACGTGACGAGCAAACTCGATACAAGTCAACTGCATTCCCAAGCAGACTCCCAACATTGGAACATCATTCTCACGCGCATAACGGATGGCTTGGATTTTCCCTTCCGTGCCACGTTGACCAAAACCACCTGGCACGATGATTCCGTCCGCATCCGACAAGAGCTCTGCCACATTCTTTGCCGTCACATCATTGGCATTGATCCAATTAATCTTCACTTCTGCGTCGTTGGCATACCCAGAGTGTTTCAAGGCTTCGACCACTGAGATGTAGGCATCTTGCAACTCCACATACTTACCAACGAGGGAAATCTTAACTTGTTTTTTCAGGTTCATGACCTTGTCCACCATGGATGACCACTCTGTCATATCCGCTGCTGGTGCATCTAGTTTCAAATGGTCACAAACAATTTGGTCCATACCTTGTGCCTGCAAGTTCAATGGAATTTGGTAAAGGTGTTCAACATCCAAAGACTCGATAACAGCTTCTGGAGCTACGTCACAAAACTGAGCTAGTTTGTTTTTAATTCCTTGACCAGCTGGTTTTTCTGTACGAATGACCAACATATTTGGCTGGATTCCCAAACCGCGCAATTCTTTTACAGAATGTTGAGTTGGCTTGGTCTTCATCTCACCAGCAGCCTTGAGGTAAGGAAGCAAGGTTGTATGGATGTACATGACGTTATCTGCACCCACATCTGCCTTCATCTGACGAAGAGCCTCTAGAAATGGCAAGGACTCGATATCCCCAACGGTTCCACCAACCTCTGTGATAATGACATCAGAGTCTGTCGTTAGAGCGGCACGCTTGATTTTTTCCTTCAAAGCATCTGTGATATGAGGAATGACTTGGACAGTTGCCCCAAGGTACTCGCCACGGCGTTCCTTACGAAGAACTTCACTGTAAATTTTACCAGTTGTCACGTTGGAATATTTGTTGAGATTGATATCGATGAAACGTTCATAGTGACCCAAGTCCAAATCTGTCTCAGCCCCATCATCTGTCACAAAGACTTCTCCGTGCTGGTAAGGACTCATAGTTCCCGGATCGATATTGATATAAGGGTCAAACTTCTGAATGGTTACTTTGAGACCACGATTTTTCAAGAGACGCCCCAGACTTGCTGCCACAATCCCTTTCCCAATAGACGACACCACACCACCAGTTACAAAAATATATTTCGTAGACATAGATTCCTCTTTCTAAAATGCTCAAGGCCTTGTTAACTACGAGGGGACATAGAAAACAAGACCCTTATGAATAACGACATTTCAAGAAAAACTTCCTGAAAAACAAAAACAGCTCCCTAGTAACTAGGGAGCCCCGACCTCTAAAAGAGGTGCCCGAACAATATAATACCTCAAAGCAGAACATTTGTCAACCCGAATTGGTAAAAGATGAAAAAAGGAGATTGTTTTCAGAAAACCAACTAAAGATTCGCATCCAAACAGATGACCTGTTCAACTACTTTGCTCAAGCAACAAAAAAGGAGATCTTACGATCTCCTCTGTGAAGTCTTTTACTCTTCTTCACTCGTTTCAGCATCATCGTCAGAAAACTCGTCGTCTTCTTCGTTAAGATCCACGTCTTCACCCAAGTCATCAGGAGCGATTTCGTTGATTTCTGCATCGTAAGCTTCCACTTCATTTTTCTCATCATCTGGGTTTTCATCATCATATGAAAGAGCTGGGTCTGCTTCGTATGCATCTTCATCTTCTGGATCATCTGCATTGTAGTCAATGGCATCTGAATCACCATCCATAAAGGCATTGACACGTTTTTTCTTAGCTTTTGGTGCTACTTCATCGTCGTCACTTTCTTCAAGAGCGATGATTTCTTCGTCGATTTCGTCCACACCATACCATGAACGAAGCCCCCATTTGTTGTCTCCGAGAGAGATGAAGCTACCGTCAAAGTTCAACTCTGTGTAGAACAAAGGCAAAGCTTCGCGGATATCGCTGTTTGATGTTCCAAGGTAGTTTTGAATTTCGTTTACAAGATCGCTAAAATGCATCTCATGATCGCGACCACGAAGTTCCAAGATAGCACGCGCTACCTCAATCATAGATAGTTCACTTTTTTCTTGCCCAGCAAATACTTCTAATTCCAAAGCGTTTCTCCTCATTTTTACTACTATCGCCAGAGCAAACAGACTCTGACCTCATTTTATCACGTACTCTTTATTGTACGATAATTTTGCGGAATAGTCAAAGGTTAAATGGGAGAAAGTGACAGGACTTTTTATTTCTTTGCTACCCAGCCGATGGTGTCGCTAGGTGGGTTGGTACGGGCACGAATTGACTGAATTTTCATGTGGTAAGCTACTTTCTATAATAAAAGTTAAGTAACGTTTAACCTTTATTCAATTTTTTTAGTAGAATATTATAAAGTTTGCTAATTTTCTCTCTTGATTCTGATTTAAATTTCCTATATTTTTCATCATCATCAACAGTATTTAACACTATAGAATAATAGTTCTCTATCTCCATGATATAATCTGTAAGAAGTTTATAAAATTTCTCATCAGTGAATTTATAAAAACTAGATTTTTTTCTAAGGATCTTTAAAATATCTGTCATATCAGTAATACCAGTTAATTTAATCCTACCATTAGTATGAATATAATTGATATCAGATTCAACTTTTGGTATTTTATACTGCATAAGTTCAAAATATATATCTTGAAAAATTTTAGAGTTTTTTTCTCTCTTCAATTTTATATTTTCAAAAATTAAATTAATCACAAAAGTGATAACCGATAATATAATAGCTATTGCTGATAAAACATTACTCCACATATCTATTCAATAGCCTCCTTAATAGAGTAGTCTAAATTCTCGTTTTCAAAAACAAGAGTATATTTAGATTCAACTCTTTTTTTACCAATTTTTTCAAGTTCTTCTTCAAAAAGACCTTGAAAAAAAGATGATGCTACATTTTCGATTTCAGGTGGAAAAATTAATTTAATTTTTTCCTCATCCTGTATATAAGGCTTTATTTGATTTTTAAAAATTTCTTTCCCTTCTGGATTACCAGCCAAGCTTATGTATGTTTTTTTAAATGTTAACTTTATTTCTTTCATCTTCACTATCCTTTTTTTCCAAAACAAAATTCAAATTATAACCAACACCAGGTAAATATATTTTTGATTTAGAATATACTTCCTTTTCTGGTTTAGCAGACTGAAAGTCCGAATTCGAGAATGAGATGTAACCTTGAGAATCTTCATTCAATAAATTATGATGAAACTTCACTAACTCATGCCCGCTCATTATATAGCAATAGTTGCTTTCCGAATAATCTATAATCGATTTAAGAAGTTTAGTACTTCCTCTACCACCACTAATCATTGTATCTTGCCTACCCGATATTTCATGTTGTAAAGAAGCAATAATCCAAAAAATATTTTCAGTATACTGTTGATTAAAGAAGGTTTCATGGATATTATAAATTCTCTTTATATCCTGATATTTTACACCCATTTTACAAGGATGAGACTGTGTAATTTTATTCTTTACTAAATCACCCATTTTTATTGTAGAAAAATTCAATATAACAACATTTAAAGCTGAAAAATTTCTATCAGGTTTTTGAATATGAACAAAACTATCAGAATAATCTATATCCACTAAGCAATCAGATCTCCCGTGTTCTATAGCGTTTCCTACCAATTCGCCTATAGTATTAGCAATGGAAAATAAAATCTTTTTATCATCAATTATAAATAAATTTTTTAAAAAATTTACTATTGTCGAGGAAAAAGACGAGAAGTCATTTTTAGAGGTTACCCATAATCTCAAATGTGTCCGTGTATATTTTACTTGAAATTCCGTCAAAAATTTTTCAAGCGAGTAATTTCCATTAGGCGGATTTAAGTATTTTATAGGTGAATCGTAAATTCCTGAAGATACCACGTTCCTAGTTACTTCTAAATAGACTGATACAACAAAACCTTGACTAATTAGATAAAAACAGATACATTCAAAATAAATATAAGACAATTTATCTTGTAACTCTATGGAATCAAAAATAAATTCTATATTTCGGATTAGTTTAGGTTTTTCTAGAATCGATGTTGAAAAAGAAATAATCGAAGACAATAAATCTGCATCGAAATTTTTAATCTTTGTTCTGAAAGAATAATATTTTTTCCCTTTTTTATCTTTCTCTAATCGTGGTTTATAATTAGAATGATTAGAGAAAATCAAATCTACATTTTGACTCATAGAATATCATCTCAACTTCTTCATCTCATCAATACGTGCGACGGTCGCATCGTACTTAGCTTGGTAATCGGTTTGTTTGTCGCGTTCTTTTTGGACGACTTCTGGTTTGGCATTGGCTACGAATCGTTCGTTAGAGAGCTTCTTGCCTACCATATCCAGTTCTTTTTGCCATTTAGCCAGTTCCTTGTCGAGACGAGCCAGTTCTTCTTCGACATTGAGGAGGTCTGCCAGTGGCAAGTAGATTTCTGCTCCTGTGATGACGCTTGACATAGCGAGTTCAGGCGCAGGGATGTTTGATGCGATTTCCAAGTGTTCTGGATTTGTGAAGCGTTTGATGTAGTTGACATTGCTGTTAAAGAAGGCTTCCAAGTCGCTATCGCTTGTCTTAACAAGGATGGTGATTGGCTTGCTTGGTGCTACGTTTACTTCCGCACGCGCATTACGAACGGCACGGATCAAGTCTTTAAGACTTTCCACACCTGTGTGAGCCGCGAGGTCTTCAAAGGCTGGGTTGACAGTTGGGTATTCTGATGTAACGATAGAGCCTTCTGAGATTTGTCCAAAGATTTCCTCTGTCACAAATGGCATGATTGGGTGAAGCAGGCGCAGGATTTGATCCAGCGTATAAAGGAGGACAGAGCGAGTGATGACTTTCTCGTCTTCATTATCGCTGTAAAGCACTTCCTTCGTCAGCTCCACATACCAGTCGGCAAATTCATCCCAGATGAAGTTGTATAGGATGTGGCCAGCCACACCAAACTCAAACTTATCGAAGTTCTCAGTCACCTTGCCAATGGTTTCATTGAGGTTGTGGAGAATCCAGCGGTCAGTGACATTGCCTGCCTGACCAGCCGCCACCTGAGCGACATTCTCACGCGCCGCATCTAGCGTCAAGTCTTCATTGTTCATGAGGATATAGCGGGAAATGTTCCAGATCTTGTTGATGAAGTTCCAAGAAGCATCCATTTTCTCGTAAGAGAAGCGGACATCTTGTCCAGGGGCAGAGCCATTTGATAGGAACCAACGTAGGCTATCTGTTCCGTACTTATCAATAACATCCATCGGATCAATCCCATTTCCCAGTGACTTGGACATCTTACGTCCTTCCTCATCCCGAATGAGACCATGAATCAAGGCATTTTTGAATGGCGACTTGCCTGTAAATTCCAAACCTTGGAAAATCATCCGAGATACCCAGAATGGGATAATATCATAACCAGTCACCAAGGTTGATGTTGGATAGTATCGCTTGAAATCTGCAGAGTCTACATCAGGCCAGCCCATGGTTGAGAATGGCCAAAGGGCAGAACTGAACCAAGTATCCAAGACGTCTTCGTCCTGAGTCCAACCGTCGCCTTCCGGCGCTTCCTCACCAACATAGATTTCGCCGTCTGCATTGTACCAGGCTGGGATTTGGTGACCCCACCAGAGCTGGCGAGAGATAACCCAGTCGTGGACATTTTCCATCCATTGGAGGAAGGTATCGTTGAAACGAGGTGGGTAAAATTCTACCTTGTCGTCTGTAGCTTGGTTGGCAATAGCATTCTTAGCCAATTGATCCATCTTGACGAACCACTGGGTAGACAGACGCGGCTCAACCATAACGCCAGTCCGCTCTGAGTGACCAACACTGTGGACACGTTTTTCGATTTTAACCAGAGCACCGATTTCTTCCAACTTGGCAACGACTGCTTTACGAGCTTCAAAACGGTCTAACCCTGCAAATTCGAAGGCCAAGTCATTCATAGTTCCATCATCATTCATCACGTTGACTTGTGGCAAGTTATGGCGTTGACCAACCAAGAAGTCATTTGGATCGTGGGCAGGCGTGATTTTCACGACACCTGTACCAAACTCAGGATCTGCGTGTTCGTCCGCCACGATTGGGATCAGTTTATTAGCGATTGGCAGAATAACGTTTTGCCCAATCAAGTCCTTGTAGCGTGGGTCTTCTGGATTGACCGCAACAGCAACGTCCCCAAACATCGTCTCAGGACGAGTAGTCGCTACTTCGAGGGCGCGTGAGCCATCCTCCAGCATGTAGTTCATGTGGTAGAAAGCACCTTCCACGTCCTTGTGAATCACCTCGATATCAGAAAGGGCTGTGCGTGCAGCTGGGTCCCAGTTGATGATAAACTCACCACGGTAGATCCAGCCTTTCTTGTAAAGGTCCACAAAGACCTTGCGAACAGCTTTTGACAAGCCTTCATCAAGAGTGAAACGCTCGCGAGAGTAGTCGACAGAGAGCCCCATCTTGCCCCATTGTTCCTTGATAGTAGTGGCATATTCGTCTTTCCATTCCCAGACCTTATCGAGGAATTTCTCACGACCCAGGTCGTAACGGCTAATGCCCTCGCCACGCAAGCGTTCCTCAACCTTAGCTTGAGTCGCAATCCCTGCGTGGTCCATCCCTGGAAGCCAAAGCGTATCGAAGCCTTGCATACGTTTTTGACGGATGATGATATCTTGCAAAGTAGTATCCCAAGCATGACCAAGGTGAAGTTTACCAGTAACGTTTGGTGGTGGAATCACGATTGAATAAGGCCTAGCCTTTTGATCGCCTGAAGGCTTGAAAACATCAGCATCAAGCCATTTTTGGTAACGACCAGCCTCAACCTCGGCTGGATTGTATTTAGGTGAAAGTTCTTTAGACATGTGTTTGTCCTTTCTAGTTAATTTCTAAGCTACTTTGATAAGCATCTAAAATGTCAATAGTATCTCTTATAATAGGGCTCTGTGTGGCTTTGTAAAGAGATTTATTCCCAATAATATAAAACTCTTCTTTAGCTCTAGTCGCTGCAACGTTTAAAATATTGGGTTCAGAGACAGCCCAGCGAGCAGCCCCCTCACTCATATTATCTGCTCCAAGCACAAAATATACAATCTTATTTTCTTTTCCTTGGAAAGTATGTACCGTCCCTACATTTATAGGTTTTCCATTCTCCCGCTTTGTGAAACCGATTTTATCTAGTTCTTTTGCTAGTTGAACCGATACATTTTTAAAAGGAGTAATGACATAAATATCATCAAATTCCTCATGTCTTTTCTGCAACTCTTCTTTCAAATAATCAGCTTGCTCAGGAACAAATTTATCCTTAGCACCTCCACCAACGTCAAACCATTCTCCCAGACCTCGAGCTTCTTCCTTTCCTTGAACCATTAAATTATCATAAGAAATTTTATTGGAAATACTGAACATCGGATCACTAGAACGACGATGAACCCAGAGAGGAAGTCCTATCCATGTCCCATCTTGTTTTTTAAAACCATATCTACTAGCAGAATCCATCAATTCTTGCGTTGATGATACAAGATATTTAGAGGCTATCTTGTGGTGCTGTGCTAAAAATCCTAAAATATTTTTATCCATAGTCTGTACTGGTTGTATTTGAGAAGGATCCCCAACAGCCATAATATGCTTACTTCTAAAAATAGCCCCCACACTTGCTTGAGGTAATGCCTGACCAGCTTCATCAATAAATACATTACCGATACTATTTTCAGGCAAGCACCGAAACATGGAATTAAAGCTTGCAAAAGTTGTACTAATAACTGGAACAGTGAAATTGACCCAACTCCACGCAGCTTTATATAAATCACTAGCATTATCTCTCATTGAATAGTTTTGAGGCTTCTCCCAAATCCATAATGCTTTTTCAAAATGCTTTTTATTGTCATATATAAATTGCTTCCTAACTGCCAGTGCTTTAATAAACAAACGACTCTGCTCTTCTCGATAGTCATCATCAAACCAAAAATTTGATACCTGTAGTTCTTCATATGGAACAGAAAAATTCAACTTTTTAACAGGGTATGTAGCAAGTTCCGATTGTAATTTCAAAATTTTTTCCTGATGACGAATTAATTTATCTTCTTGTTTAGATTTCCATTCATTATACCTCTGTTGCCTTTGACTCAATTGATTTAATTCAAGTTCATGCATTTTTATCTCTTTTTGCAAACCGTGGCAATATTGACTTTCATCATGTACTTTCTTCAGTTCTGCTTTTAGACTTTCATTCGCTTGATTCAATCTCGTAAAATAAGTATCTAATTTCGATGGTGTGAAAAGTCTTTTTAACCATAAGAAACGTGGAGCTTGTAATTTTATCAACTCAACATCTTGTGCTGCTATCTGTTTGTTAACATTTAACATAGAAATAAGACGCTCATGCTCAAACAGCTCAGATTCTATTTCCTTTTTACTATTTTCTAATTGAATATGTTTATCCCGTATTTTAGATAGTTCTGAACGTCTTTGGGCATCATCCTGATGAAACTCTATCTCAACCTGCTGGTAAGCATTTTTCAATTTTACATGCAATCGAATCTTATCTGCTATATCTTGCATCTTTTCTCTTTTATCAAATAGCTTCTGATATTGAATTTTAAACTCTTCGTATACTGATGGGTTCGATTGAAATTTATCCGAATTCAACTCTTGTCGTATTGCTTTTAAAACATTTTGCAGACGGTCTCTATTCTGTTTTTTTCCACCTTCTATCGAAAACAATCCCCAATATTTTTTGTCGTTAGAAACATCTTCATCTTCTAACAATAAATCATTACTGATTTCAGCAAAGTAATCAATTTTCTTTAATTCATCTAACCAATTTAATTTCTGATAAATTTCTTTTCTTTGGGGTAATTCATTAACAATATTTTTAACAGCACCATTATTAGAACTTGCAACTACGATTCCTTTTTCTGCAATTTCTTTTGGTAATTTTGCAATAAGATCTAGTTTGTCATGACAAACTAGATTCCCTTTAAGCTTAGGAGCCGATAATTCACTAATAATTCTCGCCTGTTCCGTTACCAGATCTGCAAAAATATCTTTTAAAAGTGTCGTTTTACCAGTCCCCGGAGGACCATTGACACTTCTCACATCTTCATCCGCATTCGAAGCTAAATTTACAGCTACTTGTTGCATCATGGAAAGAGCATATTCAGGGTTACTAGGAAATCTTCCTAATGGATAATTTTTCGGTTCAAGTATAGTTTCTAAATCTTTGGGATTAAAATAGGATGATTCTTTATTGCCGTCCAAATTAACCCTTACAGAATCGAATCCTGATAAATAACGATTGAGATTTTCATTATAAATTGATTTTGCATATTTCAAATCCTTTAGAAAAAATGAATGTAAATTTATTTCGTCAGCAAAATTCTTAACAAAATAATATCTGCAATCACTTGGTGAAATCTCATACTTTTTGAGAAGTTTACTAAAAACTTCATTGAACTCTCCATCAAGAAACGCCTGACCTAACTGTTCTCGAAGCTCATTTTCTGCTATTAAGAAATCTTTAGGCAATTCCCCATTTTTGAAAATTTGCCCACTCATGGTTAAAAAAAACTTATCAGCTAAAAACTTCAAATCTTTATCAAAGTATAGAGCAAAAGTAAATTTATAAGAAGCTCTTCCCAATTCTTCCTCCGTCGCCTTTAAATTGTATTTGCCTCTTAACGCTTCAATAATTTTTCGAAAAGGGAAAATTCCACAATAAACAGCAATCCCTGAACTAGATTTTAATTTTTGACGTTTAAAAAAATCTTTTAATATTGATTGATAATCATCCCCTTGAAAAATCTTATACTTAGAATCACTTTTTTCAATATTCCCTTCTGATAATTGTTCTACTGTAATCCAAGCATCTAATATTTGATTATGACTACTTCTCATCATGTCTCCTCTTAAAAAATATAAAAGCAAGAATATATCTTACTCGTAAAAAAAACTCCCCCACTCACTCCTCAGCAAGCCATATATGAGACTGTCACAGCGGTTTCCTTGAACATCCTTTCTGTCCCGGATGCGAGCTTCGAGGGTAAAGCCAAGTTTCTCTGCAACTCGTTGACTTTGAAGGTTATAACCAAAGCAAGTCATCTCAATCTTATGAAGACCCAGTTCTTTAAAAGCTAGGTCAATCAAGGCACACGCTGCTTCTGGAACATAACCTAAACCCCAATAATCTGGATGTAAGATATAGCCAATCTCCAAGACATCATCCTCGTGACGACGAGGGAAATCAACAGAGCCGATGACCTTATCGGTTCCTTTAACGACAATTCCATAGCCCGCTGGGAGATTGTTCTTTTCATTACGCTCGGGAAGGATATGCTCTAGATAATAAATCTCATCTTCCAAGGTCTTGACGGGCGGAAAACCTGCTGGGTAGGAAACTTCTGGCCTACTGGCATAGTCAAAGATATCCACAACATCAGCCACGGTACGGACTCGTAAGACTAGCCGTTCGGTTTCTAAACGTTCTGGCAACTCTGCTCTTGTCATCCTTCTACCTCGCTTTCTACAAAAAATCGTCCCTGCCATCTACATGACAGGGACGAATATGCTTATCCGCGGTACCACCCAATTTCGGGCAAGGCCCGCATCTTTGTTTATTTCAATTTTTCATCCATCAGCAACCAGTTTTGACACATTTGTGGACTTCTCAGCGCCGCCACTTTCTGTAAAATGTGGGATCCAAAACACCTCTAATGGCTCTATTGTAGCAAGTTTTTCTCGGAAATGCAAGGCTCAAGAAAGATTACTTGAAGCTGATTCCGTGCTCTTTTAATTTCTTGATGGTAGCTGGGCCAATTCCTTTCAAGGCGAGGAGTTCTTTTTCAGTCCAGTTTTTAAAGTCAGCAGCCGACTTGATACCTTCATCATAGAAAGTCTTAGCACGATCTACTGAGAGGCCACCCAAAGTAGCTGCGAAATCTTCTACTGAATTCGCCACTTTTTGAGCCTGTTCCTTAGTCGCTTCTACTGCTTGTTCCACTTTTTTAGAGACAACTTTTCCTGCTTCGCTGGCAGATTTTTCTGCGTGTTTCACGACTTTCTTGGTCTCTTCTACAACCTTGGTCACCGTATTTGAAAAAGCACCTGAACGACGAAGGCTATTTCGCAATTGTTTTTTACGTTGGAGTTTCTTTGACATGATAAAATCCTTTCAATAAAAAATCCCTGCTCTGACAAGGATTTAATAAAGATATTCTATCAAGATTTTGGGAAAAAATCAAGAAAGGAAACAAGATTACCCTTAAAAATCTAGCCATCTTTTTCTTTCAGTCTAATTTGACAATGATTCGACTTCTTGATAAAATATGCAGTAATGTGCAAGACTGATTCACGTAAAAAGCTGATAAGGAGAACAATATGAATAACGAAAGTTACTTTGACGGTGGTCTTTTGAGCTACGTTGGACATGCTATCCTAGCCATGCTTATCATGGGATTTACTGTTGGAATCGCTACACCATGGGCAGTTTGTATGATGCAAAACTGGAAGGTTAAGCACACTGTCATCGATGGACGTCGCCTTTATTTTGACGGAACAGGTTCTCAATTATTCGGGAACTGGATCAAGTGGTTCTTGCTCACCATCATCACCTTGGGCATCTATTCATTCTGGTTGCATATCAAAATGGAACAATGGATTACCAAACACACACATCACGTATAAACAGAAAAAGTGCGTTCATACGCACTTTTTGATTTGCAATGATTAGTAGTTTCTCTCGCCAAACAATCCTTCTGGTAAATCATGGAATCCCTTGCCTGCCTTGAAATTTTCGAACTTACCAAGCAAGAACTGGTAGGCATCCAAGCGACTTTCGTAGCGAATCATGGCATCTTTGGCACGTTCGTCTTGGTCTTCTTCGTAGACCTTTTGACTTTCCTTGTGCGCCATGTCGTTGATCATGATCTGGGTATTGACCCAAGCTTCAAATTCCTTCATAAATTCTTGTTCGTAACTCATTGATTCTCCTTATTCTAATCCACGGAAGTAGTCCGTATCAATCTCACGATAGGGCTGGATGTCCTGAACATACTCTAGCACGCCTTGAAATTCCCCAGCTTCATCGTGCACTGCAGCGTAGGTGATGTGGACAAACTTGCCTCGCGACTCAGACTTGAACCACATTTCATACTTGTCCTTTTTACCTTCACGAAGACCTTTCATAACGGCCTTCACCTTTTCTAGGTACTTAGGCGGATGGCAGAGTTCTACATTACGCCCGACTTGGGACGGCGTCCGTTTGAAAATCATCTCATCAGCTGGCGTATTGTCATTGTAATACTGGAAAATATCGTCTTTATTGACAAAGGTAATCTCCATAGGGAGGTTATTTAGGATGTGGTTGGCCTGCTCGACGGAGAGATAGCCATTGCCAAATACCTGTTGACTATGGCGGTCCAGCACTGCTTCCTTTTCCTTAGGGGTAAAGGTAATGGTGAACTGGCCTTCTGGTGTATCGATAACTTGCTGAACTTGACCTTCTGCCGTGTCTAGTTGAACAGGTTCCTCTGCACTCTTTTCCTCAAGGAAACTCTGGCGTTCTGGAACCCATTTCTCAGACGGACGGACGATGGCATAGCCGTAAGCATCGCTCTCCTCCGCAATCTGAAGCCAATCATCCTGGGTGAAAGACTCAAGGAGAATCATGAGAAGGATGGACTCTTCCTTGAAAATCATACTTTCAAACTCTGTCGCAAAAGCTTCAAAGGCCTCCTTTACAGTGGAAATCGCCACTTCAGGTAGTGACTTGGCTGTCGTTAAAGCTGTTTGAAAGAGTTCTCTGATCTGATCATCCACTCCCCACATAACTTTTGGGGGTGAATCGTGACCATAGCGCTCCATGATGGGGAAAAAGAGCTCTTCCTTGCGCTGGTAGTGGATGTCAAATTGCCCCAACAGCCCCATTTGACGGACCAAGCCCTTGCGCATCTCTGCCAGCATTTCCTCATCTTCCATAGACTCATAGGTATCCAACAGTCTCCGAATGCGAATCAAAGCTGCACGGAGAGCCAGATTTTCATCCTTGAAGACGCGAACTGGGTGGCCAGGGTGTTCAGTATCCTCCACTTCGACGCCCTTAACAGCATTTTTAAAAAGATTGGCATGGACATCACAGAGCTCCATGACATCTTCAAAGGTAACACCTGAGTCTGAGTTCATCAGCTCGTGCTCCATGAGGGAAATCTCGATGGCTGAAACACCCGTAAAAGTCGCATCAAAACGCTCCTGAACTGACTCAGGAGAGGCACCATTGTGCAATTCTAACAAAATATCCCGTAGGATATGAATCCGTTCATCTGCCATTAGTCTAATCCAATCACTTCGTAGCCATTCGCTTCTAGCGTGCGGACAATCTTGTCCATAGGCGTTCCTTCGAGTTTAGAACCCTGCTTAAGCGATACTTTGCGACCGACTGTATTGCGCATCAAGGGATTAGCAAGTGGTTTAAAACCGAGCTCCACTAGGATTTCCAAAACTTCTGGGTGCTTGTCTACCACTTCTGCAACGGGTATTGACACATCGATGATATTGTCCATGACGACCTCCATTGTATGTTCTAATACTCAATGAAAATCAAAGAGCAAACTAGGAAGCTAGCCGCAGGTTGCTCAAAACAGTGTTTTGAGGTTGTGGATAGAACTGACGAAGTCAGTAACCATACCTACGGCAAGGTGAAGCTGACGTGGTTTGAAGAGATTTTCGAAGAGTATAAAATGATTTTACTGCTTATATTATACCACATGGGAAGAGATTAAAAAACTAGCAGCGGAGTTCCTGCTAGTTTCTTTCATTTCAAGTTATTCCTTATCATCTGGTTTTACGAGCCACTGGGCTACATCCATCAACTTGTCAGTAAGCAGTACTTTCCCGAAACCTACTAGAGCATTGTCGTCTTTTTTCATGTTCTTCAGGACTTTGACGCTTTGCATCACAAAAAAGTAATTCCCGTAAGTCTTGGCTAGAATTTTAATGAATCCCATATTACTCTCCTTCGATGATTTCGACCTCTTTTCGGATAGTATCAACGTCTCTTTGATATTGCACTTCATTGTAGTTGACTAGCTTGGACAATTCCTGTTGCAATCTTTCTCCCATCGGTTTCATGGTCGCAAAGGTTAAGCCACCAGAAATGACTCCACCTAGGATAGGAATCACTTTCCCCATCCCTTTGGCTAGACCTCCTTTTGTCAGATTGACACCAAAAATTTTCAAAACTTTTTCTAAAATTGGATACCAAAGAGTTTTTGTCAAGGCTTTCTTGTTCACTACTTTTATAACTTGCTTGGCTACTGTCACACCGCCTGATCGGAGCAGGGCACCTGCGCCATTTACTCCCAGCATCACACCGAGATACAGTAGAAGTGTGTTTTTAGCTTCCTCGCTTAACTCATTGCGCGATGCCCAAAGATCATCAAATCCGTAAATATACCCTAGTTCCTGAGCTAGTTTTAATGAGAATGCATAAAACTGGGCTACGTCTGTCGGGATAGTGATCGCCATGATAATACCTCCAGGTAGACCAGCCAAAACCGAAGTTCCACTGGCTAACAGGACATTATCCTTAATACAGGCCTTGGCCACTCTATCTAAGCTTTCCTGGGGTAATAAAGCCGTCGGTCCTTGTTCTAATAAGGTAGCAATGTCCTTGCGATCTAATTCCTTGGAAAACTTTTCTACTAAAAATTTCTCTCGATCAACTTTGACTACGGGTAGTTTCACCACTTGTTGTAGTACTTGCATAGCTATATCTTGTTTAGCCATATATCTCTCCGTTTTTCATTTATATCAAGCTTTATCATATCATACTATTTGAAATTTACAAATTTTTTAAACTGCGTTTTACAAGGGCAATATATCGATGATTAGCAAACAAACTACTCCGACAAGAAAAAAGAGGGGAATCCCCTCTTTCTTATACTCAATGAAAATCAAAGAGCAAACTAGGAAGCTAGCCGCAGGCTGTACTTGAGTACGGAAAGGCGACGCTGACATGGTTTGAATTTGATTTTCGAAGAGTATTAGTTCTTATCCAGATTGCGTAGCATTGCGTCAATCTTGTTTCCATATTCGATGGACTCGTCTTTGACGAAGATCAAATCTGGGATTTTGTACAATTTCAAATTGCGACCAAGTTCACGTTTGATGGTACCAGTTGCTTTTTCAAGCCCAATTTGAGCTTTTTGGTTATCCGAAGCAAGGTTACTCAAAATGGTGTAGTAAACCTTGGCTACAGACAAGTCACCTAGCATCTGAACATCGGTGATGGTCACACCTTGGACACGCGGATCACGGACTTTCTTTTGCAAAATCTCATTGACTTCACGCTTGATTTCCATGCCCACACGATCCGTACGGAAATGATTTGCCATGATATTCCTTTCTCTACTTTGAACCAAAAGCTAGGCCAGCAGACCTAGCTATTTTTATTAGATAGAGGAACTAGAGCCATTTGAATCTAGGAAACAAGCCTTAGATAGAACTAAGGGTTCATCAAGGCGCTGTTGACGACGAGTCAAATCGGCTATCGTTTCTCTATTATCGTTTGATTTCTTCCATGACATAGGCCTCAATCACATCATCAGTCTTGATATCATTGTAGCCATCAATCATCAATCCACCTTCACGACCGTTTGTAACTTCTTTGACGTCGTCTTTGTAGTGTTTCAAGCTTGCGAGTTCGCCGTCATAGATAACGACACCGTCACGGATAACACGAACTTTAGAGTCACGAGTAACCTTACCGCTAGTAACCATAAATCCACCGATGGTTCCCACTTTAGACACTTTGAAGGTTTCACGGATAATCGCTTCACCGATAACTTTTTCTTCAAATTCTGGGTCAAGCATCCCTTTCATGGCTTCTTCCATCTCTTCGATAACCTTGTAGATAATGCTGTGGAGACGGATTTCAACATCGTCAGCCTCGGCTTGTTGACGTGCTTGTGGTGTAGGGCGGACGTTGAAACCAACGATAAAGGCATTTGAAGCTTCCGCAAGGGTCACGTCAGATTCGTTGATGGCACCGACTGCCGAGTGAACGATAGTAACTTTCACACCTTCCACATCAATTTTTTGAAGTGAGGCAGAAAGGGCTTCAACTGAACCTTGTACGTCGGCCTTTATGATAACGTTGACTGACTTGAGTTCACCAGCTTTAAGTGTATCAAAGAGGTTTTCAAGGCTGACACGTTGGGTAGCTTGACGTTGTTTCATGAGGGCACGTTTCGCACGCTCTTCACCGGCTGCACGCGCAGATTTTTCATCTTCGTAAACGGCAAAGTGGTCACCTGCCATTGGCGCTTCGTTCAGACCTGTGATAGAAACTGGTGTTGATGGTCCAGCCACCTTGACACGACGACCAAGGTCATTGGTCATAGCACGGACACGACCGAAGGTATTTCCGACAACGATTGGGTCTTGGACATTCAAGGTACCTTGTTGAACAAGAAGGGTTGCGACCGCACCTTTCCCTTTATCCAAGCGCGCTTCAATAACCGTACCGATAGCACGCACTGTTGGGTCTGCCTTGAGTTCTTGGATTTCAGCTACAAGAAGGACTGTTTCCAACAATTCTTCGATATTTTGGTTGAATTTAGCTGAGATTTCAACAAATTCAGAATCTCCACCCCAAGCTGTTGACATAACCCCATGCTCTGCCAATTCACCGATAACACGTTCTGGATTGGCACCTGGTTTATCAATCTTGTTGATAGCCACGATAATTGGAACGTTTGCCGCTTTTGAGTGGTTGATGGCTTCGATTGTCTGAGGCATAACCCCGTCGTCGGCCGCTACGACCAAGATGGTAATATCGGTAACAGATGCACCACGCGCACGCATAGAAGTAAAGGCCGCGTGTCCTGGTGTATCAAGGAAGGTGATCTTCTTGCCATTTTCCACGATTTGGTAGGCACCGATATGCTGAGTGATACCACCTGCTTCACCTGTCGCAACACGAGAGTTACGAAGGGTATCCAAGAGGGTTGTTTTACCATGGTCAACGTGTCCCATGATGGTTACAACTGGTGGACGCTCAACCAATTCATCTTCGTTAAGGTAGCCATCTTCGACAAAGAAACGTTCGATGTCGGCATTATCCACTTCAACCTTTTGTTTGGCTTCGATACCATAATCCACCATGAGGAGTTCGATGGTTTCTCCATCCAAGGATTGATTTTGTGTGGCCATCACACCCATCATAAAGAGTTTCTTAACGATTTCAGCTGGTTCACGTTTAATACGTTTTGCGATTTCCGCAACAGTCATACCATCTGTATACTCAAATTCTGTTGGCAATTCGTGGAACTTACGCTCTGTAACAGGTTTTGGAGTCTGGTTACGGTTGTTTTGCTTGTTCCCTTTTTTATTTTTCTTGTTGTTATTCCAGTTACTATTTCTTTGATTTCTCACTTGATTCTGACTACTTCGATTCTTTTGTTGTTTTCTAGGACCATCTTCTTCGTGATCATAATCGTCACGTTCTTTGTCTGGTCGAGCTTGTTTTTTACGACGTGTATCCACTGGCGCTTCTTTCGCTACAGGAGCTACTGTTATAGCTGGCTGCGTTTGTTCAGCTAACTTAGCAGCTTCTTCAAAGATTTCCTCTGGCTCCTTGCGTTTGTTAGCTTGAGCCAAGGCTTCTTTGGCTGCTTGCGATTGTTTGAAGCGCTCCTCGCTTGAGCGTGCGTACTCTGCATTTTGCTCTGCTTTTAGGGCTGCTGCACGGGCTTTAAAGTCAACACGTGGGCCAGCTTGTTTTGGCTGGAAGTCTTGTTGCTGACGGCGATCATTGCCACGATTCCCTTGACCTTGTGGTTTTTTCCCTTGGTCGTTAAATCGGCGATTGTCGCGGTTCCCTTGACCAGGTTTGCCACCATTACGGCCGTCGTTTTTCTGACGGTTGCCGTTTTGTTGTTGGTCACGGTTGTTGCCCTTGTTTTGTTTGCGTCGCTCTGCCTGCTCTTTGGCACGCGCCTCACGCTCCGCCTTGAAGTTTCGACTTTGTGGTCTTGCGGCCACTACTTTTTCTTCTTTAGGAGCTGCAGGTGTAGCTGATTTACTTTCTTCCTTAGCGACTACTGGTTTAGCTGATACAGGCTTTTCTGCTTTCTTTTCTACACTTGCTTTTGGTGCTGCAGGTTTTGCTTCTGCCTTAGGAGCAGGTGCAGGTTTAAAGCTAGCTGCGATTTGTTCAGCAGCAGCAGCTTCCACGCTCGATGAGTGGCTTTTCACATCCAAGCCCAACTCTTTTGCACGCGCTACAACTTCTTTACTTTCTTTTCCAAGTTCTTTTGCGATTTCGTACAATCTTTTCTTAGACAAATTATGTCCTCCTCTTCTATTCCATAAGAGACCTCATTTTCTTTGTAAATCCAGCATCTGTCACAGCCAAAACCTTTCTCGATTTTCCGACTGCTATGCTTAATTCCAGTGTTGAAAACACGGTTATAACTTCTACTTGATAATAGTCACTTTTATCTTGAATCTTCTTGGTCAGATTGGGACCAGCATCGTGGGCTAGAAAGACTAGCTTGGCTTTCTGGTCTTGGATGGACTTGACCACCAATTCCTCACCTGATATGATCCGGCCTGCTCGTTGAGCAAGTCCCAAGAGATTGCTTATCTTTTGCTTATTCAAGTCCTAACTCTCTTCTTTTCACTTTGTGATCCACATAAGCGATCAACTCGTCATAAAAGCTTTCTTCCACTTCCATGTTAAAGCTGCGGTTAAAGACTTTCTTCTTTTTTGCCTCTAGGGCTTCTGCATTGTCTAGCTTGATATAAGCGCCACGGCCATTGGCCTTGCCTGTCGGATCGATAAAGACCTGTCCTTCTTTGTTCTTGACAATGCGGAGTAAATCACGTTTATCAATCACTTCGTTGGATACAACAGACTTGCGCAAAGGGATTTTTCTTGTTTTCATCTTTCCCTCCTCTAGCAGCTTTTATTCTTCGATCAATTCGTCCGCAGTTGCGTAATCAATTTGACCTGCTTCTTCCATAGCTTCAAACTCACTGGCAGACTTGATATCGATACGGTAACCTGTCAAGTGAGCTGCCAAGCGAACGTTTTGTCCACGACGACCGATAGCAAGAGAAAGCTTGTTATCAGGTACAACGACCAAGGCACGCTTGCTGTCATTTTCATCAAAGATAACTTGGTCAACCTCTGCAGGTGCGATGGCATTGTAGATAAACTCAGCTGGATCTGCTACCCACTCGATAACGTCAATGTTTTCTTCAACAGGAATCATACGGTCGCTCTTAGCATCATAACGAGCTGGGTGGAATTTGCTGGTGATTTTCTTGATATTGGCACCACCACGCCCAACGATTGTCCCGATAGCGTCCACATTTGGATTGTGGCTACGAACAGCAACCTTAGTACGGTCACCAGCTTCGCGGGCTACGCTCATGATTTCGACAGTTCCATCGTAAACTTCTGGAATTTCTTGCTCCATCAAGCGTTTGATCATTTCTGGATGGCTACGACTGACAAAGACGTTGACACCACGAGGGTTGTCTTCAACCTTGTAAACGTAGACTTCGATACGGTCATGGGAAGCAAACACCTCTCCAGGGATTTGATCTTGTTTTGATAATTGGGCTTCGATGCTGCCAAGGTTGACGTAAATAAAGCGGTTGTCAAATCGTTCTACCGTACCAGACATGATTTCTTGTTCATGTTCTTTATAAGTATTGTAAGTGATGGCACGTGTTTGCTTGCGCATTTTTTCCATGATGGTTTGTTTGGCAGATTGGGCAGCTACACGACCAAACTCAGCAGGTGCTTCTTCAAACTTGATTTTGTCACCAAGCTCATAGGCTGAATTAATGGCAAGAGCATCTTTCAAGCTGATTTCCAAACGGCTATCAAATACTTCATCAACAACTTCACGGACAGTATAGACAGTAAAGTCTCCTGTTTTTTCATTGAAGTCGATGGCTACGCTGTCAGATTGACCATAGCGTCTGCGATAAGCGGAACGAAGCGACTCTACTACTGCCTCGATAATGTCTTCTTTTTTGATTCCCTTGTCTTCTTCCAAAATGCGGAAGGCCTCTAGCATTTCTTTACTCATGTTTTCTTTGCTTTTGAATCCTCAAAAGCTATCCTTTCTTTTCTATAGTTTTACTGCTAAACGTGCTTTTGATACTAAACTGTATGGAATTTGGACAGTTTTCTTACGTGTCTTGTCCATATACTCCATAGTCAACTCATCCCCTTCAAAGGATACCAAGGTTCCTTCAAAGACTTTTTGCTTATCAATGGCTTGGTAGAGCCCGACATGGATGTATTTCCCAACTGCTCCAGCGACAGCATCCTTGGTTTTCAAAGGACGTTCCAAGCCTGGACTGGTGATTTCTAGGAAATATTGTTCTGGGAAGGGATCAGGCTTGATGGTGTCTAGGACAGGACTGATGATTTCTGTCAGGTCTGCCGTGTCGTTCAAGGTAATTCCTTCAGGTTTATCTACAAAAATACTGAGAATCATGTCACTGCCAATCTTTCCATACTCGATATCCACGAGCTCGAAAGGCGCTTGGATGACAGGTTCTACAACTTCTCTGACTAATTCTACGATTGTTGCGATTGCGTCCACCTCCTCATAAGCAAGAGGCGAAGATATTTCCCCGCCTCTCTTTCTCATATTCTTACTATCAGTATAGCACGTTTGTCAATTTATGTAAAGTATTAGCACTCAAACAGCTGGTTTTCAAGCTATTTCTTAAAATTCTGCCTCAACTCGGTAGATCACTTGACCTTTGCTGGAGAATTTTTGCTCATATTCTGTCATGACATTGCCTTCAAAATCACTGGCATGCAAGTCTAGCCAAACACCATTGAGTTTCATCCCATACTGAGAAAAGCTCACTAGACTATACTCAAATAAGCCACGATTGTCTGTCTTGAAATGGATTTCCCCATTCTCAGGCAAGATGCGCTTGAAGGTATCCAAGAAACTCTTGTAAGTCAAACGACGTTTTTCATGGCGTTTTTTAGGCCAGGGATCAGAAAAGTTTAGGTAGAGACGATCAATCTCACCGTCTTCAAAGTAGTCAGTCAAATCTGAACCATCTACCCACAGCAATTTGATATTTGGCACTCCAACTTCTAATACCTTATCCAAGGCATAACTCAATACCGACTTTTGGATATCAATCCCGATGTAGTTGATGTCAGGATTTTGCTTGGCCATTCCTGATACGAAGGCCCCTTTCCCACTTCCAACCTCTACATGAATAGGATGATCATTTCCAAACAAGTCTCGCCATTTCCCTTTAGCTTCCAAGGGATTGAGGACCACATACTGAGGATTGGCCTCTAGTAATTCTGTCGCCCCTTTACGATTTCTAACTCTCATCTCTTCTTTCCATACTTGTCACGGAAGACGCGCAAGGCGTAAATCTCCCGGTTTACATTGTCTAAATCTTGATTTTCACAGTATTTGGCAATCTGGTTCAAGTAAGAATACTGACCATACCAATACAATTTATCTAACACTGTCTGATTGTACTTATAGCCGTAGTCTCTCAACCATTGATGCCACTGATGATCTGGAATGTAGTGGCATAGCAAATGCGCTACATCAAACATACGATCCGTCAGACGAACCGAATCCCAATCCACTAGATAAACGAGTCCACTCTCTGTCTCAATCCAATTACTATGACGAAGATCCCCATGCACAATCGTTGCATGGTCTTCCCTAAAACCTGGAACCGTCTTACCTAGCTCAGCAATCACACTGTTCAAATAGTGGTTCTGCTTCAAGATTTCTGGAACTCCTTGCTGCCAAGAACGTAGCAAATCAACTGGTGTTTCCATAGTATAGCCCAAACGGCTCAACTGCTTCATCAAGGGACGCGAGCGGTGAAGGCGGTTCAAGATATTGATAATCTGCTTGCGATTCATGTCGTAAGGGGTCAATATTTTGCCCATCAACCATTCCTGAGCACACATATCACTGCCATCTGGCAAACGACGAGTCCATAGTAATTGAGGAGCGATTTGTTCTCTGGCTAGGCCAGGTAGGATTGGAGAGGTGTTCATTTTTACAAAGACGCGCTTCCCATCAGGGTAGCTTCCCATATAAGCCTTGCCGCTCTTCCCAGGTATAGGGGTCAGCGTTAGCTCATTATCACCCAAGTCCATTTCTTTCCTCCGTATAAAGTTTCCTTACTATTCTACTAGTTTTTGGTCTATTCGTCAACCGCTTCACACCCGATTCCCAAAGAAAAGCATCTCAATTGATTCAGGCTATCATTATAGCTTAAAGAAGGCAAGCACCGTCTTTCTGCTTACCTTTTCATGATTTTTAGAAATAAGTTAAAAGTGGCAAACTGTTGTAAGACATGTGGACTAGAGTAGAAACCCACAAATTTTGGCTCTTTTTGTAAGCAAAGCCCAGCAACAAGCTCCCAAGTAGATAATAGAAAAACGAAGGCACATCATAAGGTTCATGCATGAAAGAAAAGAGAGAGGAAGTCAGTACAAGCCCTAACCAAGAATTTTCAAATATAGCCCCCTGAAGAAGTCCTCTGAACATGAGTTCCTCCTGGATTGGTCCCAAAACTATAACACTTACAATAAAGGAAAGCGGAAGCCCTTTACTCGTTTCCTCAAGGTGTTGAGCCGAGGCACCAGATGCAACTGAGAAAAAAGCATAATAGCCTATATTTACCAGCACCGTGAGAAGAAAGATTCCAATGAACAGCAAGAGTTGTTTCTTACTTAAAATCCCAAAAGAAATCATATCAAACCATCTCGCATAGCCAAAACTAAGGAAAAGCAAGAGACTCTTTATAATAATGAATGTGTACTGGTGTTGAAAATAATCCCCTTGATTAATGGAATAACCCGCTGCACCAACGATTGCAAATACTAAAAATCCAAAAAACAAGGCATGACACTTATTGAAAATGGCCATAAAGCTATCCTCCTCAACAAACAAACTTTCCTACAAGTCATCCTTTAGCTCTAGTCTTTCCAAAACAAACCATTTTAGTAACCAAAATCCGATAACATAACCAGCTCCTAAGAATATAGCCATAAAAGCTAACATGGGATTCAGGGAAGAAAAGACCGCCGCAGATACAAAGGTTAACACAAAAACATTAAAGGCAATGGTATCAGAAGCCAAGACTAGAATATAAGGTGTCAACCAGTCTAAAGTTTTTGAATCTAGAAAAAATAAGTGTTTATACATGATGAACTCCTCTATGGCTGAAAAGTAAACCTTTTGGTTTTTTCACCCCAAGACCCTATGTAGAAAAGTGAGCAAAAATGGTAATGTCGCTACGATATTATTGATAACATGCACCGCATAGGATGGATAAATGCTCTTGGTATAGCGGGTCAAACCAGCAAAGATGATTCCAACTGTTGCAAAGACGAAGATATCTAACAGACTAGGTAGGCTTGAAAAATGAGGGAGAGCAAATAAAATAGAAGGAAGAAGCAAATCAAGACCAAATCGCGAATGCTTAAAGAAAGCGTGTTGCAGTAATCCTCTATAGATTAACTCTTCCATCAGTGGAACCAGAAAGAACAGGGCTATATAAATACCTAGCTCTGCAAAGTTAGTCCCACTATAACCAATCAATACAGCCCAACCTTCCGCAGTTGACTGAACATGTTTAGCTGTCTGAACGTTAAAAGAGATCTGGAACACTACCACTAATACTGTCAAAATCGAATACCAAAACCATTTTTTTCTTGGAATGCGAAAGAGATAACCATGGCCTGTCTTAACAAGAACCACAATCATGACTCCAATAAAAAGTAAACTCAAGATATTTTGAATCCAGAATAAATTGCCTATCTGAGAAGAAAATTGCCAATAGTTTTGGACGATAAGCGTCAGCTGAGAAAGACCAAATACGAAAAATAGGTAGGATAAAATTGCACTTGTTTTGAATAGAAGCTGATACTTTTTCATAGAAATTCTTCCTCATTTCTTATATTTCAGCCTATATTCCACATAAATGAAAACCTGCTCCTATATAACCAAGGTCACGATAACCACGCGGGCAGTACCCACTTACTGGGAAAGGACCTGAATTTTTTAATATAGAAGGGTAAGAACCAAATGGACTGTCCTGATAAGCATACCCTCTATAAATACCAGATACATCCCCACCCTCTATATGATCAAGCATCTCAGTATCCATAATTTCAAATTGTGACAACACTTTTGTATCCATGACAAATACTCCTTTTTTATTTTTAATTTTTGTCTTGTTACAACTTTGACAAGTTTAGTATATCATCGTTTATTAATTTTTTTCATCCAAATCTTGAATTGTCATCGAAACATCTTGAATTACTCAAAGAGCACAATCTTCCCAATCAACTAATAAGAAGAGACTGGGACAAAAAGATTTTGATTTTAGGAATTCTATATTATAAATTTTTAAAATCGATAGATTAGACAAAAAAGCGAACAAGACAGAATTCTGAGTGTTAGATAACTGATTTTGTTCGCTTTTTATATTTAAGATTAGACTTTTGTCCCAGTCTCTTCTTAGAATCGATAATTATTTTTACTCCACTATTTTTAGCTAAATATCCTGTGTAAAAAAGTCAGCAAAAATGGTGATGTCGCGACAATATTATTGATAACATGCACCGCATAAGATGGATAAATGCTCTTGGTATAGCGGGTCAAACCGGCAAGGATGATTCCAAATGTTGCAAAGACGGAAATATCTAACAAACTAGGTAGGCTTGAAAAATGAGGAAGTGCAAATAAAATGGAAGGAAGGAGCAAATCAAGGCCAAATCGCGAATGTTTAAAAAAGGCGTGTTGAAGTAATCCTCTATAGATTAACTCTTCCATCAGTATACCTATTTGTGCTTTAGAGTGTGAAGCCACTTTATCCTCTAAACGTGTCTTACTATAACATTCCTGTTCTTTAAGCCACGATTTCGCTATGCCTTCTTCTCCCCGCTACCTCACGATAGTCAGGCTTGAGAATCGCTATTGAATTCACCGGTAGCGGGTGCACACGGAGGACTTACACATCAAATACACGACATGCCCATCGTACTCAAAAAAGAAAGGACGAAATTCGTCTTTTCTCGATCTTAGCTTTTCTTCAACTCACTACAGTTGACAATGAGCCAAAGGATAGTTAATAACCTATTGAAGTGTCAAATGTTGCTAACTCCATTTATCTTCAAATTTAAATAGACACATTATCGGAGTTATCAGTAAGAAAAAATCTAACCAGTTCAGATAATTCATAATATAGGATATAATACCAGCCATAACGAAAAGATACAAAGCTGTACGATATCCTCTCTTTGGGTTTTTATCAGCCTTGGTGTTAAAAATAATGTACACACAACAAATTGCAATGAGTATAAGCTGAATCATAGTTTCATTTAACATATCAACACCCATTCCTTTTTAAAACTATTTTGGTGGTCTCAATCCATAAGCTAAAATGCCACCTACTGTAGCGCCCCCTGTTGCGCAAATCAAGTAAGCTCGAGGGTCTCCAGCAATACAAGATTGTCCTGCCTGAAATGCACCCGACAAGGCTCCTACAACTACATCTCCTCCCAATCTACCTCCAGAAATATTACTTAATTCTTGATTATCTACTATTTTGTAATTAAACATAATTTCTATTCCCTTCTATGGCCAAATATTATCAGCAATTGCAGTAAAAGTACCACCAAGTTTAGCTCCAGCCCAAGCACAGCCAGCAGTCATAGCCCATGCGGAACCACTAGTAAGGAGCCCTCCTACCGTACACATAGCAACTCCGATACCTGCTCCATAGACAGTTCCTTTTCCTACTGTTCCTCAATCAGTTCCTCCCTCAATGCTAGCCAGCATTTCAGTATCCACAATCTTAAATTGTTCCATCATTTTTGTATTCATATCGTATATAACTTTTCAGTTACGGAACAAGTTTAATATAAAAATTATCAAAAAAACATAGGCAATGAAGAGAAAAAATAATTTATCATAGATTAGAAATAATATGACAAAACAATTCAATGATGTTAATTCAATAGTCTTTTGTTTTTTATCAGAGGTACTTATAGATAGATAAATAAGATATGTTTGGAAAGCGAAGAGAATTATATAGAATACAGCCTTCATAAAATATATCTTCCATTTTTATGATGTAGCACTATAGGCTAAATATCCACAAATCAATGCTCCTCCAATTCCTCCTATTGCAGCGCCCCATGGTCCTAGAAACTTCCCATATTTCACTCCACCCGCTGCACAACCTAAAGCAGCAACTACAGCCGCTCCTCCGGAATTACCTCCATAAATCTCACTTAACATTGTTTCATCTACATTATAATAAGTATTCATACAAATCTCCTTTTATCAAAATCCACCCGTTGCACCTGTTACTCCTGCCCAAAGAGCCACACCAAATTTAGCTCCTATGTATCCACATGCTCCCATAAATGGCGCTCCAACACCACTCGCAGCACAAATGGCTGTTCCTAAGCCCCAGCCACCAAAAGCTGCACCACCACCTTCTAAGACATTAGTTTGCCAATTATTCTTGCCTCCTTCAATACTGGATAACATAGTTATATCCATTTCATGAAATTGTCCTATCATTTTTGTATCCATAACGAATACCTCCATTTTAATCTTAATTTTAATTTTTGTCTTGTTGCAACTTTGACAAGTTTAGTATATCACTGTATATTATATTTTTTCATCCAAATCTTGAATTGCCATCGAAACGTCTTGAATTGTTAAAAAATTTAAAAAGCAAGCATTAAAAACATGCTTGCCCTTTCACTCTTGTCTATAGGCAAATTCTAGCCATATGTTATTACAAACAAATAATATCATTGCACCTGTTTACCATCTATTTTTATTTATGAATTTTTTGTTTCACTTTAATCATTATAGAAGTCATAAGAAACGCGACAGCTAGCCGAATCAGTTGGTAACTTTCTTCCTCTCCTGTTTTCGGTAATAATTTTTCATTCGAAGTAATAGATTGGCTTCCCTTAACATCGGTTAAAGGAGTTTTATTTTCTTGAGCAGCATCAAAAATAGGTTTGAGAGTTTCCAATTGATTCTTATTGTCTAACATTGCTAAATCGCCAGATTGAGTAGTTTTAGCTTTGGAAGTTGAGTTTATACTCTCCACTTTCCCGCTATTTTCACTATTAGAATTGGGATTATCATTGGATATTTTCATTTCGGTTCTTTTTTCATCACTCATACCTTTGCTTTCACTTACAACTTTATCACTAGTACTCATGCTGTCATTTCTGGTTTTCTCATCATGCACATTTTCAGTTACTGTTTCCTCGGACGATGCTATTGTTTCCGTTTGCTTAGGTGAGTTTCTCGAGTACATATAATCATAAACCTGTTGTGCAGTCGCTCCGCCACCAACCCATCCAGATATCGGATGTCCATTTCTTAAATACAAAATTGTTGGTGTTCCTGGAATACCGACTTTTTTAAATAGAAACTCTCTCGCTTCCCCGTCAAAATCTTTACCATCCAAATCATAATACTCTAACTTCTTTTCAATCAGGTTATTAAATTCTTTCAATTCAGGAGAAAATTGACGACAATGAGAGCATGTTTTTCTACCAAAATATATAGTATGTTCCAATTGGTCCCCGGTAAAAGATTGACGAACGGCTTCAATATCTATCTTTTTAAATTCCGCAACATTCTGCTCATACTCTTCTGGGGTTACAATAGAAGGTTTATTCTCCACCTTTTCCTTAGTCGATGGCAAATCTGGTGCCACAAGAGAACTATCATTCGCCTGGATAGATGAAGTAGTCTGTTCTTCTGCATATACAGCACCTGTAGTAATAGATGCAAATACAAGTGGCACAAGTAATAGCGATTTTATCTTTTGTTTCTTCATAAGAATACTCCTTTACATTTGTTGTCTTTATCTTACCTTATTTAAGATTACAAATTCATATAAATCTTAAATGGTCATCAAAACATCTTGAATTGCAAAAACTTCATTAAAAAGGTAAGCATTTCGAAAACACTTACCCTTTTATACTTCATTAACCTCTACTTTTTATAATACTTCAACCCCCAAACGAAAGGAAGATGTTCCGTTTTTTAGCAAGAAAAGTTTTCATTTCTTTGCTCCTTTCTTTTTAGTTAAAGCAAAATAGATCATAACTGCAATCACATAAGCTATGGTATAAAATAGCTGATACCAAATACTTTCCCTAAGCGGATAAAGAAAGAGGGACATGATTAGATACAAGATGAAAATGATAAGTATTTTTTTCTTCATAAGATTTCCTCCTAAATGTGTGATTTATCTTAGTTGAGCAAGAACCTTTACACTGCTAGTATAGCACTCATTTTGACCTTGGATTACTCAAATCATGAATGGTCATCGAAACATCTTGAATTGCAAAAACTTCATTATAAAAGGGGTAAGTATTTCAAAAAAACTGACCCCTTTATACTTCATTAAGCTCTACTTTTTATAATACTTCAACCCCCAAACGAGCAGAAGCGTGATAATAAAGCATAGAATAGCTCCAATATAGGCGATTAGTTGTTGATAGGATTCTACTGCTGTGATACCTCTATACAAACAGATAATAGTCATAAAACATGTCAATCCTACGAACATTAGTTGATTGGCTCTAGGACTTATCAAACCATCATCTTCAAATTTTTTCACTCTCATTTACCTAGTGAGATAAACAACAGCCAAAATAGAAGTCAAGTTGATAACCACTAAAATAAATTGGTAGACTAAGGAAAAATTTAAAAATTGACGAGAGAGAAATAGATAAGTAGAGATTAGCAAAGGCAACTGACCTAGAAACAATCTCGTTAGAAATACGTTGCGTTTTTTAGCAAATATTTTTTCCATACCTAAACTCCATTACAATTAAATGATATCTAATCATTTTCTAAAATTTGATAACTTTTGTGAAATGTTTTAGCAGAAACAACTCTATGATTGGTGATATCTAGATAATCACCTGGGTAACCAAGAACATATATACCATAACCAGCGAATCCTCCTCCAACTGTTCCAACCAGACCAAACTTGATATTAGTTGTGAGAGAAGTATTAAGAGCCGCCATAAGAATGCGCACATGATTATCCAACCAAACCATATAATTTTTTTGAAAAGCTTCCTCTACCCAACTTGGTTTAGGAGTTGCTTGACCAATTTCCCAAACATCAACAATTTGATTCCCATATTTTGCCTTCATAGCTTCAATCCTTTTTAAATACCATTACATGAGTTTGGAGTTCCCCCTATACCATAAGGACTACATGGTTTCGAAGGATGTCTAATAGGCCACTTACCATTTAATTGATCCAAAGTTGGAGACGGTGCTAGTCCACCCAATAAACCAGAAAGCATATCTCCCCAACCTCCGAAACCTCCTTCAACTTTCGCAAGCATATCAGTATCCATAATCTCAAATTGTTCCATCATTTTTGTATTCATGACAAATACTCCTTTTTTTATTTTTAATTTTTTGTCCTGTTACAACTTTGACAAGTTTAGTATATCATTGTTTGTTAAAGTTTTTCATCCAAATCTTGAATTGTCATCGAAACGTCTTGAATTAGCTTTTTATTTCAAAATACACCTATAGATTTTTAAAGAAAGATAGTTTCTAATCACTTTTTTACCATTCAGGAAGTTTCAATGACAATTCAAGATTTTATAAAATATGAACTTAGTATCATGGTATAATAAATTCATATTTTATATGAAAGGATTTGCCAATGACTTCTTATAAACATACATTTGTTCCTCAAATAGATGCTAGAGACTGTGGTGTCGCTGCCTTAGCCTCGATTGCTAAATTCTATGGTTCAGATTTTTCTCTAGCTCACTTGAGAGAACTTGCAAAGACCAACAAAGAAGGGACGACTGCTCTTGGCATTGTAAAAGCCGCAAATGAAATGGGATTTGAAACAAGGCCTGTTCAAGCAGATAAAACGCTCTTTGACATGAGTGATGTCCCCTATCCATTTATCGTTCACGTTAACAAAGAAGGGAAACTCCAACATTACTATGTTGTCTATCAAACAAAGAAAGACTATCTGATTATTGGTGATCCTGACCCTTCTGTAAAAATCACAAAAATGTCAAAAGAACGCTTTTTCTCTGAATGGACTGGAGTAGCTATTTTTCTAGCTCCCAAACCCAGCTATCAACCCCATAAAGATAAAAAGAATGGTCTACTGAGCTTCCTCCCTCTGATTTTCAAACAAAAATCTCTCATTGCTTACATTGTTCTCTCAAGCTTATTAGTCACTATTATCAATATCGGTGGTTCTTATTATCTCCAAGGAATCTTAGATGAATACATCCCAAATCAGATGAAATCAACTTTAGGAATTATCTCAATTGGTCTAATTATCACCTATATCCTCCAACAAGCCATGAGCTTCTCCAGAGATTATCTCCTAACTGTTCTGAGTCAGAGATTAAGTATTGATGTGATTTTATCCTATATTCGCCATATTTTTGAACTTCCTATGTCTTTCTTTGCGACACGTCGTACAGGAGAAATCATTTCACGGTTCACAGATGCTAACTCTATTATAGATGCCTTGGCTTCTACCATTCTTTCTCTTTTTCTGGATGTTTCTATTCTGATTCTTGTAGGGGGCGTCTTACTGGCACAAAACCCTAATCTCTTCCTTCTTTCTCTTATTTCCATTCCTATATACATGTTCATCATCTTTTCTTTTATGAAGCCTTTCGAAAAAATGAACCATGATGTCATGCAAAGTAATTCTATGGTTAGCTCTGCTATTATCGAAGATATCAACGGGATTGAAACTATAAAGTCGCTCACGAGTGAAGAAAATCGCTATCAAAATATAGACAGCGAATTTGTAGATTATTTGGAAAAATCCTTTAAACTTACTAAATATTCTATTTTACAAACTAATTTAAAGCAAGGAACAAAGTTAGTTCTTAATATCTTTATCCTATGGTTTGGTGCTCAATTAGTCATGTCGAGTAAAATTTCTATCGGTCAGCTGATTACCTTTAATACACTTCTTTCTTACTTTACAACTCCTATGGAAAATATTATCAACCTCCAAACCAAACTCCAATCTGCGAAGGTTGCTAATAACCGCTTGAACGAGGTCTATTTAGTCGAATCTGAATTTCAAGTTCAAGAAAACTCTGTTCATTCACATTTTTTGATGGGCGATATTGAATTTGATGACCTTTCTTATAAGTATGGTTTTGGGCGAGATACCTTAACGGATATTAATCTAACGATTAAACAAGGAGATAAGGTCAGCCTGGTTGGAGTTAGTGGTTCTGGTAAAACAACTTTAGCCAAAATGATTGTCAATTTCTTTGAACCTTACAAAGGACATATTTCCATCAATCATCAGGATATTAAAAATATTGATAAAAAAGTCTTGCGCCGTCATATTAATTACCTGCCCCAACAAGCCTATATCTTTAATGGCTCTATCTTGGAAAACTTAACCTTGGGTGGTAATAATATGATTAGCCAAGAAGATATTCTAAAAGCTTGCGAATTAGCTGAAATCCGTCAAGATATTGAAAGAATGCCTATGGGCTATCAAACTCAACTTTCTGATGGAGCAGGTCTGTCAGGAGGACAGAAGCAACGAATCGCCCTCGCTCGTGCTCTTTTAACTAAATCTCCTGTTTTAATACTAGATGAAGCTACTAGTGCTCTCGATGTTTTGACTGAGAAAAAGGTTATAGATAATCTTATGTCCCTAACTGATAAAACCATTCTCTTTGTAGCCCATCGTCTAAGTATAGCCGAACGGACTAACCGTGTCATTGTTCTTGACCAAGGGAAAATCATTGAAGTTGGTAGTCATCAAGAGTTAATACAGGCGCAAGGCTTCTACCATCATCTATTCAACAAATAAGGAGAATGTTATGAATCCTAATCTTTTTAGAAGCGTCGAGTTTTATCAGAGACGTTACCATAATTATGCGACAGTATTGATCATACCACTTTCATTACTGTTTACTTTCATCGTGATTTTCTCCCTTGTTGCTACAAAAGAGATTACTGTTACATCGCAAGGAGAAGTCACTCCTACAAGTGTCATTGCATCCATTCAGTCAACCAGTGATAATACTATCTTAGCTAATCATTTAGTGGCAAATCAAGTAGTTGAAAAAGGTGACTTACTCATCAAATACTCTGAAACAATGGAAGAAAGTCAGAAAACTGCCTTAGAAACTCAGTTACAAAGACTTGAGAAGCAAAAAGAAGGACTTGGAATTTTGAAACAAAGCTTAGAAAAAAATACCGATCTTTTTTCTGGTGAGGATGAATTTGGCTACTATAATACCTTTATGAATTTTACTAAACAAGCTCATGATATTGAACTAGGTATCTCAAAGACTAACACTGAGGTTGCAAATCAAGCCAACCTTGCCAATAGCAGTTCATCAGCTATTGAACAAGAAATCACAAGAGTTCAACAACAAATTGGAGAATACCAGGAGCTGAGAGATGCTATCATAAACAAAAGAGCACGCTTACCGACTGGCAATCCACACCAGTCAATTTTGAATCGTTATCTTGTAGCCTCTCAAGAACAAACACAAGAAACTGCAGATGAGCCATTTTTATCTCAAATCAATCAAAGTATTGCAAATCTTGAATCATCTATCGCAAGTCTCAAAATTCAGCAAGCTGGTATCGGAAGTGTAGCAACTTATGATAATAGTTTAGCAACCAAAATTGAAGTACTTCGCACTCAGTTTTTACAGACAGCTTCTCAGCAACAACTAACCGTGGAGAATCAATTAACAGAATTAAAAGTACAACTAGATCAAGCGACACAGCGCTTGGAAAACAATACCTTAACCGCTCCAAGTAAAGGTATCGTTCATCTGAACAGCGAATTTGAAGGTAAAAATAGAATTCCAACTGGTACAGAAATTGCTCAAATATTTCCTCTCATCACAGATACAAGAGAAGTACTAATCACTTACTACGTATCATCTGACTATCTCCCCTTACTAGATAAAGGACAAACTGTAAGATTAAAGCTTGAGAAGATTGGAAAACACGGCATTACCATCATCGGCCAACTTCAGAGCATTGATCAAACCCCTACCAGAACAGAGCAAGGAAATCTCTTTAAATTAACCGCTCTTGTAAAACTATCTGGTGAGAACAGTAAACTCATCCAATATGGCCTACAAGGTCGAGTCACTAGTGTAACTGCAAAGAAAACATATTTTGATTATTTCAAAGATAAAATTTTAACACATTCTGATTAATTTTCAGATAACACTCTAGAACTATTTATTATCTTATCAAAAAGGAGAATCATAACATGGATAAGAATCAAAACCTAACTTCATTTCAAGAACTAACAACTACTGAACTCAACCAGATTACAGGTGGAGGATGGTGGGAAAATTTCTTATATAGCGTTAATAGATATTCTCATAACATCACACAAGGACTTCATCAGCCAATACAACTATAAAAAAATAAGATCGAGATACAAGAACTCTCGGTCTTATTTTCATCATTCTGTATACATCATAGTAAGTATCTGACGAAAGACTTGATCTTGACAGATAGTATTGAGACTAGCATTGGGATAACTTTCCACTATCTTCACAACGGTATAAAGACCAACTCCTCTCTCCTCCCCTTTAGAACTAACTCCAAAAGAGAAGATTTCAGAAACATCTATGTCCTCTTCTTTGATGGAGTTTTCAATGATAAAGGTCTCCTGTGCCCCATTTTTAAAAAGGGCGATTGAGACATAAGGTTGACTAGCCTCTGCACTAGCTTCAATAGCATTGTCACAAAGGATAGACACAATGGTTAGAAAATCAAGTAGACTCATCCCCTCAACTTGAATCTCCTCAGGAACTTCGACATTAAAGACAATATCCTTTTCTCTGGCTTTTATAAATTTTCCTGCGAGGAGACTTTTGAGGGCACGATCCCGAATATTCACCAATCTACCAAGGTCATATTTGTTGTCCTGCAATTTTTCACTAGAATCCTTCAAGACGGAGTCGTAGATCTCTTTTATCTGCTCCATATCCTCCTCTTCAATGCCTAGGCTTAAGCTGGTCAAGAGGTTGGCATAATCATGACGAAAGCTCCGAACTTCCTTATAAAGCTCCTCTATATGCCGACTATACCGTTCCATATCTCTATAGCGCAGGGCCTGTTCTTGGTTCAGTTTCTCCTGAAGTTTTTCCTTCAAATAGGTATCCAGCTTCTTGATAACCCCCATAAAAAAGAGCATGTAAAACACTAGGATCAGATGGCGAACAGTCTTTGATTGAATGCTTTGTTCATATTCAAAGAAAGACAGAGTTTCCATAACTAGATAGTAGGTTCCCATTATCCAGTTAATTTTAGTCAAGGACTTTTGAAAACCTTTATCTAGAATCTCCCTTCTCAAACTAGTAAAATCATAGTCCAACCATTTCAAAAAGACTAGAGAAATGAAGAAATTGAAAATCATTATACATAACCAAATAAATGAATAACTGTCATATACTTGCCCTTGTCCCAAAAATGGAAGAACAAAATAAGAAACACCTCTATAAAAGAGATTCACCAATATCATTGGAAAGAGACCATAAAAGAAAAGGAGTTTTTTAGGAAGCCCTCTTAACAATAAGAAAGATAACCCTATGCCAAACAAAGGTTCTATAAAATATGACAAATATTCACTCACAGCTAAAAATTGAAAAGTCGCAAAAATGGCCCCTAGGAGAAATTTCAGAAGAAAGGCCTTAAAAATCCTCTCGAAAGTAAGATCAATTCCATCTACCTTAAAGAAAATGACAATTTCTAGCCCATTAGTAATAAGTGTATACAATAATATCCAAGCAATATTCATAAATTCTCCTAGCTCAATGCAAATTATTGATAGCCTCAGAAACTTCCCTAACCTTATAACGCGCGATTAGACAACTTCCACCATTGGGAAAGAAAAGCAGTTTTTCTTTCTTATCCAAATGCACCACATTTGCAGGATTGATGAGAAAAGAACGATGACACTGCAAGAGACGAGGCTCCTGCTTGAGAACCTCCTCTAGACTCGCCGTAAATTCCAGCCTATCCGTCTTGGTATAGAGAATAACACGATGGGCTCTAGGAGACGTTTCGAGATAGTAAACCTCTTTAAAAGGATACTGGAATTGAGCAAATTTTGATTTAAAGTAAAAGCAATCTTCCGCCAGGCTTTTGCTGTCTTGACTATCGGCATAGAGAAGAGCTGTCTCGATACGAGACTCAAACTCCTCTGCCGACAAGGACTTATCAATGTAGTCCAAAGCAGACACTTGGTAGCGAAAGGACAGGGGCATAAACTCCGAGTGAGTCGTCACAAAGACGATCAGGGCATAAGGATCTCGATCCCGAATCTTTCTTGCCACTTCTAGGCCTTTCATCTCCTCATTTCGAATCTCAATGTCCAAAAAGAATAGCTGATGTGCTCCCTTCTCATGCATCTCTGCCAGAAGTTGGTCTGGCTTGCCAAAGACTTCAAAAGAGCTGGGAATGATATGATGTTCTTTCAAGAGTTTCTCAATCGTCGTTTCAATCCTAGCTTGTTGGGAGAAATCATCTTCTAAAACAAATATTCTCATCTTCTTACTCTCCTTGTTTCAACCATCTTTGGCGAATATCTCTATAGCGACGTCTGGCATACTGAACAGCATATCGACCTTCTTCTCCAAGAAAAAGAGTCTTTGATTGGATATCCATGGATTTTAGCCGTTCAAGGTTAACCAGACAATTTCGATGACATCTCGTCAAGGTTTCTCCATATTGTTTCTCAAGATTGCTTAAATTTTGAAATAGATCAAAGCTAGCGTTTTCTGTAACAATCTGCACGGTATGGGCTTTGCTTGGATGCGTTTGGATATAGTAGATATCCTCTATGTTTAATTTGAAAATTTCTTTCTCTTTTTGGATGATAATGTAGTTCATGGATAAAACCTCCTAAAAAGAGGATAGCATAAATCTAGAAACTATTTTTCACCAAATCCTAAACGGTTCTCAAAAATTCCTAAAGTGTCGAATCATTCGCAAAATGGCTATGATAATCTTACAATTATTTTATCATAAAATCCTGCAATAACCATTCAGGAAATTTCAATGACAATTAAAGATTTGAAGATAAAAAAAGAATTAAAAGTGATAAGCTATGATTATAGAAAGACAATCACTTGAAACAGCTTTAGAACCATCACAAAGGAGGCATTCTCATGACAGATACAGACCCTATTAAAAGAGCTCATACTTTGATTACTGACTTAAACAAAGCCTACCAAGTCTGCAAACAGGCAACAGCTGACGATGTCCGCTTTCAGGAGCAGCTGAACAATATCCTTGACTTTCTAGCGAAGGCTGAAACAGTGGATAATCGATTCTTGATTGAGCTGGAAAAATTTTACCAGACTTCCAGTCTTCTCCTGGGTCTCAGCGCTCTCAATCCAGATGCTCCCACTCGCGCCGCTTGGCGGGCCTATGACCGTTTCCACTTTGACCAAGTCAAAACCAAACTAAGTCTCTACGGACCAACTATTATCTTGTAGAAAATAAAAGAAGCTGAGACAGAACTCAACTTCTTTTTTAGTGTCCTATAAGTAAGATTAATCCTGCATCTGACGTTTTACCTGATAAGGCAAATACAAGACTTGTAAAACCAGTCCAGCTCCAAGCAGGGCTAGAAGGGCTAGTTTTTCTTGGAGGGTAATCAAACCAACTATCAGTTGAACTAATAAAACAAAACATGTCAATCCTCGGATAACTTCCTGTAGTCCTTTCTCTTTTTCACCCTTTTCTAAAGGAAAAAGCTGGGTCAAGTACTGGTAGTCAAAAGCACGATAGAGAGCCAACAACTGGAAGAGCATAAGGTAATTAAACAGGACAACTACTGCTGTCGCAATCCAAGACTGTTCGATAAAAATCACAGCTAACAAGGATAGGAGTAAGAGGCGGAGACTGAGGGCAAAGAGGTCTCCATTTCGCAGATAAGAGCGAAGATAGAGGTTTTGCCAGATCTTCCCTGGCACCTTTTGAACAGTCTTTAGGATGAAATCCAGATAAGCGCGACGCTTGACACTGTTTGAAACGCCCTTGACCTGAGTAAAGAGAGCAAAGAAACGAAGCAAGACTTGCTTGCGCTTGCTTTCTTGGGCAATGACATAGTCCCAGTCCAGTCCAGTTTCAGTGAAAAATTTACTAGCTTTGTGCCGAAAGAGGAGGTATTTCCCAGCTCCTAATAAAAGCACATAGACAAGAAAGACTGGCAAGCCATAGCCCATGGCTAAAAACAAGGGTGCAAACAAGAGTAAAAAGAGGGTTTGAACAATTGTCCAGAAAACCAATGAACGCGACGTCTGCCCTTTGAGGTACAACTTGACCTCCTCTTCACTGACTAAGAGAAAGAGTTTATCCGGTCCTTCCATGTAGGTCGCGATTCCTCCCCAAGCTAAAAGCAAGGCAGAGACAATCCCCAAAAACAAGAGGATAGGCCAATGATTTTCAGGAAAATCTTGCAGGAGTTGACTGTACTGGTAAGCTAGAAAACCGATGAGAACTAGCAGGAACAAGACAAAATGGTCATTTAGAACATAACGCAGATAACCAAGACACTCCTTACGAAAAGCCTGCTTTCTCTTTAAAAACAAGTCTTTCATAGCTCCTCCTCTTTGGTCAGAGCCAAGTAAATATCATTCAAACTCGCTTCAGGCATGGCAAAAGCATCCCGCAGTTGCTGGAGGTTCCCCTGAGCCCGCACCTCCCCCTTGTGGAGAATGACAAAGGCATCACACATCTTTTCCGCTGAGTCTAGCACGTGGGTACTCATGAGGATAGACTTGCCTTTTTGCTTTTCCACTTCTAGTAGCTGGATCAAGTCAGAAATGGCCAGCGGATCGAGCCCAAGGAAAGGCTCATCAACGATGAAAAGGCTCGGATCTACGACAAAAGCACAGATAATCATGACCTTCTGCTTCATCCCTTTGGAGAAATGCACTGGGAACCAGTCTAATTTTTGGTCCAGGCGGAACATTTTTAACAAAGATTCCACACGATCAAAAGCCACTTTTTGCTCAATACCATAGGCCATGGCAACCGTCTCGATATGCTCCCTGAGGGTCAATTCCTCATACAGACTAGGCGTTTCTGGGATATAGCCAATCTGCTTGCGATAGCTGGTCGCATCTTCTCGCAGGGTGAGATCGTTAATCTTGATTTCCCCACTGTAAGGTGTCAACAGACCAATGATCTCATTAATTGTCGTTGATTTCCCAGCACCGTTGAGACCAATCAAACCGACCAACTGCCCACTTTCAACTGTAAAGGACACATCTTTCAAGACAGGAACGTGAACATAGCCTCCTGTCAGGTTTTTAATTTCTAACATATTTTCTCCGAATCTGGTATAATGTAGCTATATTATATCAAAATTCAATACAGTAGAGGTGGATTTTATGTCAGATTGCATTTTTTGTAAGATCATCGCAGGGGAGATTCCTGCTTCAAAAGTATACGAAGATGAGCATGTTCTTGCCTTTCTTGATATCTCTCAAGTAACGCCTGGACACACCCTCATTGTACCAAAAGAGCACTATCGCAATCTTTTGGAGATGGATGCTGCAAGTGCCAGCCAACTCTTTGCCCAAGTGCCAACAGTGGCTCAAAAAGTCATGAAGGCTACCAATGCTGCTGGTATGAACATCATCGCCAACTGTGAGGAAGTTGCTGGTCAAACAGTCTTTCATACTCACGTGCATCTCGTACCTCGCTACGGTGCAGAAGATGACCTCAAGATTGACTTTATCGCCCACGAACCTGACTTTGACAAACTTGCCCAAGTCGCTGAAACCATTAAAAACGCTTAAGGAGATGCCATGAAACTATCAAATCTACTGCTATTTGCAGGAGCTGCAGCTGGAAGTTATTTTGTCGTAAAAAATCGCCAAGCCATTCAGGATGAAGTGCTAGATACAACTGACCGCGTCCAAGCTATCAAGGATGATTTGGATATCATCCAAAACAGCCTACAAATCATCGACCAACAAAAAACCCTTATCAAGGAATACCAAAAAGACTTGACCTACAAGTTCAAAGTCTTGGAAAAAGATTTCCAGACTAGAATGGCGGTCCTCCAAGAAGAAAAACAAGAATAAGAAAGCCTCCAACTTTCCTTAAATCCATTTTGGATTACTAGATTTGAACAGAAAAGGGAGGGAATGAAAATGAAACAGTTTGTAAAAGTTCTAGCGAAGGTCATCGCGATCCCTTGCGGCTGCCTCTGCCTGCTTGCAGCTCTAGCATTTCTACTACTAATCAATCTTTTCAAAGCGTCACCAAGTGACATCCGAAAAGGGAATGACGACTTAAAACAAATCTTTACCTCCCTTGACATGCCTCCTGAGAAAGTAGAATCAAATGGAAGGTATCAATTTGAAGGTGGTGGCTTAAATTTTTATGTTACTTTCTCAGATGAGGCTATCAATAGCCACCCCGTTCTAAAAGAAAGTCCAAAACTCACCAAAAACCGACTCGAAGTCTATGTCCTCCAGACAGGAGAGATTTCCTACTATAAAGTAGGGGATAACTTGTTCAATCATGGTTTATTTCAGTTTTTAGAGAAGGAGGGCGAGAAGTATTTCCAAGAAAAAGGAAAGAAATTTAACCCTAATTACTCACTTCTCTTTTGGAATGATCAAGAAAGTCTCAAAAAGGGAATCGCATTCTATGAAAAAGCTTTGACCTTAGTGGATATTCAGGATAATTCGGCGATTAAGCGTATTGACACCGTCACCGTTAAGCCTGGAAAGGAAGAGGAATTCAAGCAACTCATTCAGGAGATGGATACTGCTGGCTTGCTCACTCAAAAGTATAAATAGTAGACTAATTGGAGAATGATTGCTCGATGCTAAATTTCCCAAGATTATACAAAAAAAGAGCCAATCGGCTCTTTTTACTTTATTCTCCTTCAAAGGCATCTTTAATATGGTCAAAGAAGCCTTTTTTCTTTGGATTGACTTTCAAGTCGCCTGCAGCTGCGAATTCTTTAAGCGCTGCTTTTTGGCGGTCGTTCAAACCTGTCGGAGTCACGACATTGACAGTAACGTATTGGTCACCAACAGCACCGCCACGAAGGCTCGGTGCTCCCTTGCCACGTAGACGGAATTTCTTGCCAGTCTGAGTTCCTTCTGGGATAACCAATTCAACATCTCCATGAACAGTTGGAATTTCTACAGTATCTCCAAGAGTAGCTTGGACAATATTAAGATTTAACTTGTAGAAAATAGTTGTTCCTTCACGTTCAAACTTGTCGCTAGCTTCTACTGAAACCACTACATACAAGTCTCCGTAAGGCCCACCGTTAAAGCCTGCTTCACCTTGACCAGCGAGGCGGATTTGTTGGCCTGTTTCCACACCAGCAGGGATTTTTACATGTACGCTATGAGCTTGTTTTTCATGACCTGTTCCATGACAAGTTATACATGGATCTTTAATTTCTTTTCCGCGACCATGACAGACATCACAGGTTACTTGACGGCGCATCATACCAAGAGGAGTCTGCGTATCGACATTAATGACACCAGCACCATGACAGCGTCCACAAGTGACTGGACTTGTCCCTGGCTTAGCACCAGATCCGTTACAGGTACGACAGCTGGCTTCACGATTGTATTTAACCTCTTTTTCTGTTCCAAAAATAGCTTCTTCAAAGGTCAAGTTCACACGGTACTGGAGGTCATCCCCTTGACGAGGAGCGTTTGGATTGCGTGAAGCTCCGCCTCCGCCGAAAAAACTTGAGAAGATATCTTCAAAACCACCGAAGCCACCTGCTCCGTCAAAACCGCCAAAACCACCGGCACCACCAAATCCACCGTTGGCATCTGCAGCACCATATTGGTCGTAGGCCGCACGTTTTTGGTCGTCACTCAAAGTCTCATAGGCTTCTTGAACTTCCTTGTATTTTTCCTCAGCGCCAGGCTCCTTGTTGATATCTGGGTGATATTTTTTGGAAAGCTTACGATAAGCCTTTTTGATCTCGTCTGCCGAAGCGTTTTTTGACACCCCTAGACGATCATAAAATTCAGTATTGTTCATACAAGATACTAAGAGCGAACAGAAAGCGACTGAAATTTAGGAAACCGACAAGAAATCCTGATTTCTTAGGAGGTTTATCTAATTTCCAAGCTTTCCGCTCGAGTTCAATTACGAACACCCTTATTCCTTTCTGTTAATATTGCGGAACGAAACCTCAATCTAGGTCGGGTTCAATTCCTTTCTTTTATATCAATGAGAAAAACTCAAATAAATTAGGTTCAACCCCTTTTTATCGAAAAACAGAGGCTGGGTTGCAACCTCTGGATTTCTTCTTATCATTATTACATTTAGACAAAGTACCTTAGTAATTCGTCATTCTTAACGCCCTCGCTCTTCTGATTTTAAAGCTCGGGATAAAATAGTCCACTGGACTATTTTATTTCTCCGTAAATTCTCCGTCTACGACGTCATCGCCTGCGTTTCCTGTTGCTTGTGCGCCTTCTGCTCCTGCTTGAGCTTGTTGGGCTGCAGCAGCTTGTTCGTAGAGTTTAACAGCAAGTCCTTGAGCTTTTTCATTCAATGCTTCAAGTTTTGCTTTCATTTCGTCCAAGTTGTTATCTTCTTGAGCTTTCTTAAGGTCATCAAGGGCAGCTTGGGCAGCATCACGTTCTGCATCGAAGCCTTTTCCTTCAGTTTCCTTGATTGTCTTTTCAGTCGCAAAGATTGCTTGGTCTACTTCGTTACGAAGGTCTACTTCTTCTTTACGTTTCTTATCTGCTTCAGCGTTAGCTTCTGCATCTTTCATCATGCGGTCGATTTCTTCGTCTGTCAAACCTGAGTTAGATTGGATCACAATAGTTTGTTCTTTTTGAGTTCCAAGATCTTTAGCCTTAACAGATACGATACCGTTCTTGTCAATGTCAAATGTTACTTCGATTTGAGGAATTCCACGAGGTGCAGCTGGGATATCTGTCAATTGGAAACGTCCAAGAGTCTTGTTATCTGCTGCCATTGGGCGTTCACCTTGAAGAACGTGGATATCAACGGCTGGTTGGTTGTCTGCTGCAGTTGAGAAGACTTGTGATTTAGATGTTGGAATAGTAGTGTTGCGATCGATGAGTTTTGTAAATACTCCACCCATTGTTTCGATACCGAGTGACAATGGTGTTACGTCAAGAAGGACAACGTCTTTCACATCACCAGTGATCACACCACCTTGGATCGCAGCACCCATGGCAACAACTTCATCAGGGTTTACTGATTTGTTTGGTTCTTTACCAGTCTCAGCTTTCACAGCTTCTACAACGGCTGGGATACGAGTTGAACCACCAACAAGGATAACTTCGTCGATTTCTGACAAGCTCAAACCTGCATCTGAAAGGGCTTGACGAACTGGAACTTTTGTACGTTCTACAAGGTCACGAGTTAAATCGTCAAATTTCGCACGAGTCAAAGTCATTTCCAAGTGAAGAGGTCCAGCTTCACCAGCAGTGATGAATGGCAAGCTGATTTGAGTTGAAGTTACACCAGAAAGGTCTTTCTTAGCTTTTTCAGCTGCATCTTTCAAACGTTGCATTGCCATCTTGTCAGTAGACAAGTCAATACCATTTTCTTTCTTGAATTCTGCTACCAAGTGATCGATAATTTTTTGGTCAAAATCGTCACCACCGAGTTTGTTGTCCCCTGCAGTTGACAATACATCGAAGACACCGTCACCCAATTCAAGGATAGATACGTCAAATGTACCACCACCAAGGTCGAATACCAAGATTTTTTCTTCTTTGTCAGTCTTGTCCAAACCGTAAGCAAGAGCTGCTGCAGTTGGTTCGTTGACGATACGTTCTACTTCAAGACCAGCGATTTTACCAGCGTCTTTAGTTGCTTGACGTTGAGCATCGTTGAAGTAAGCTGGAACTGTAATAACCGCTTTGGTTACTTTTTCACCAAGGTATTCTTCAGCGTAACCTTTCAAGTATTGAAGGATCATAGCTGAGATTTCTTGTGGAGTATACTCTTTTCCGTTAGCAGAAACTTTTTCAGAAGTTCCCATCTTAGATTTGATAGAGATAACTGTATCTGGGTTTGTAACTGCTTGACGTTTTGCAGCATCACCAACGATGATTTCGCCGTTTTTGAATGATACTACAGATGGAGTTGTACGGTTTCCTTCTGGGTTTGCGATGATTTTGCTTTCAGTTCCTTCAAGAACTGCAACTGCTGAGTTTGTTGTACCTAAGTCAATACCGATAATTTTAGACATGTGTTTTTCTCCTTAAATTTTATATTATTTTTTCTTTTTGATACTCTTCTTAAGTGGCGACGCCGTCAGAGCTTGACTTCGTCAATCTCTTTGACTAAACTTTGAGCCTCAGGTCTCAAAGTTTGCGAAAATATCGCCACGGCGAAGAGTATCGCCTTTGGTTCGCTACGCTCACTATTGGTAAAGCCGAACCGTTTCTTATCTTTCTTTCATAGTTTAGTGTCGTTTCGGACAAGATTTTTCATGTTTTCTAGCCTAATTGTAGACAACTACCATGGCTGGGCGTAGGATGCGGTCATGGAGTTTGTAGCCTTTTTGGAAGACTTGAGCGATGGTGTCTGCTGGATGTTCATCGTCTGCTGGGAGAGTTTGGATGGCCATGTGATAGTTATGGTCAAATTCGCCGTCAGCTGCGATTTCTTCGATTCCTTCTTCTTTCAAAGCGTGAATCAAACTCTCTTGCACCATCTCCAATCCTTTTTTGACATCGTCAGTCAAACCTTCAACTGCTAGTGCACGTTCTAAGTTGTCGAGCGATGGTAAGATTGCTTTTGCCAGGTCTTGGCTACGATAACGTTGCAAGTTTTGACGTTCTTCATTGGCACGGCGTTGAATATTTTGCATTTCTGCATGAGCGCGAAGGTATTTGTTTTCGAACTCATCCGCACGTTCATTTGCCAAGTCCAACTCAGACTTCTCAGGAGTTGTTTCTTCAGTTGTTTCCACAACTTCCTCTTCTTTCATTTCTTCGTTTTTTTTATCTCGGGCCATGTTCGCCTCCTTTAATGATTTCAAAATTAATTTACTTCATAATGATTACTGCTGAGGTAGCGATAAAAATCTGTCAACTTCATGGTCAAAACACGATTGACCACATTGACTTGGTTGACCAATTGCTGGTAATCCAGATTGACCGGACCGATAATCGCTAGAATTCCAAAACCTCGATAAGGAATAAGGAACTTACTGCTAATCACCGCCAAATCAGCTAGACAGGATTCCTGACTGTCCGCAACACGGACATTTTGCATCTGATCTTCATGCAGACCTTCACGAATCTCCAAAGCCACCTTTTGCGGTTGGTCAAAGAACTGATAGGCTGCTAGATTGGCAAAATTCAAGAGATTGACTTTGCCCGATACCACAATGTTTTCGTTGAACATTTCTTTAAAAATGTGTTCAAAGAGATCCATGACATTGTCCGTGGTTGTAAAGTAACGCTGGATAATCTGCGGAATCTCCGTCCGAATCTTGTAATGAATATCTAGAACGGTATGACCGAGGAAACGTTCCTGAATGATTGCCTTCAGTTTCAGCAAATCTTCCTGCAAGAAGTTCCTTGGAATCAGAAATTGACTGGTAACCGTTCGGGACTCGTCTAGGGTAAATACTGCCAAGGCTGTATGTTGCCCCAAGACAACAATATCAAAGGCTGTCAACCGTTGCCTGCTCGGCTCAACATCCAGTGCTACTACCGTACAGCCGCTCAGGTCTGTCAGTAGATTAGCAGCCTCTTGCAGAATATCCTCCAGTTTGAAGAACTCCTGATCAAAGGCTTTGACAATCTCGTATACCTCATTTTCAGCCAGTCTATCAAAAGCAAGCGAGTGTTTCACATAGTACTGAAATCCCGCGACACTTGGCATCCGACCGCTTGAGGTATGAGCCTTCTCAAGCAAACCCTGCTTCTCTAGCGCTGCCATGTCATTACGAATGGTAGCACTACTAGAATTGATAGACTCTTGTAGCGCCTTGGATCCGACAGGTTCGTGCGTTTTGGTAAAGATGTCAATAATCAGATTTAAAATATCCTGCTGACGCTCTGTAACCATCTCATCACTCCTCTCTGTCCAATCGATTAGCACTCTATGTACCCAAGTGCTAACTCATGATTCTATTATACACCCTTAGAAGAGAATGTCAAGACAAAAACTCAAAAAATTAGCACTCTTTTACCAAGAGTGCTAAAAATCAGTCTGAAGACCTAGAAACTTACTTCTCATCTACATTCAACTCCACTTCCCAGCTTGAAAGATTGCTTACCGCCAGAAAAAAGAGGACTTAAAAAGACAAGAAATGCTTTCTATTTCTTGCCTAACTGAAATCCTATACCAGTGTTATTGCAATAATTCTTTTAATTCTTTCTCCAAAACATCTTCAGAAGTATGTTTGACAAGCACTTTCTTGATTTGACCTTGTTTGTCAACAACATACGTACTTGGAATCGTTTGTACTTGAAGTGCATCCGCAGCAGACTGATCCATATCGTAATAGTAAGGGAATGTATACTCACCTTGAGAAATATAGCGGTCAGCAGTTTCTGTAGTTTCCTTGTCTGGCTCAATCAAATTTATCAATACAAAATGCACCTGATTTCCATATTTTTCGTACATTTTTTGGATGATAGGTAGTTGATTTCGACAATCAGGACACCAACTAGCCCATTCCACTATTAGAAAAGGTTTGTCAGAAAAACTAGAAATTGAAAGTTCTCGCCCATCAGGTGATGTTAACTTAAAATCAGGTAGTTGTTGATCATTTAGTTCAAGCGCGCTATTTCCCGACTTACTTGTGGACGATGCTTGAGATTGATTTGCATCTCCCCGCCCTATTTTACCTTGGTTGGCATAGTAAAAAATACCAAGGCCCACGAGAACCAAAATCCCTACTATAAGAACTGTAAACCAACGCTTGTCTTTTTTCATTCTTTATCCTTTTCACTTATTCCATATTTTAGAACCAAATAGCTTAGAGATAAAATTAGGACATCAACTTAAACTTCCTATTTTCTAACTGACTCTAACCAAAAAACATTCTACCATTTGATAGGTAAAATTTCAATTAATTTCTTGCCATCAAGTCTAGTTGTGATATCACAAATTAAGCAAAGAGCCCTTTAAATCCTGGCTAACTCGTATATAACATTGGAATCCCACCTTGAATTTCTTAATACATGTTTAATAAGCAAAAAAGATCACCCTCAGGCAATCTTTCTTCTATATTAGTAAAGATCTAAATAATTATCAACTTCCCATTGTGAAACAAAGGTCGCATAGCTAGCCCACTCGATACGTTTGGCTTCAAGGAAACTAGTGTAGATGTGTTCACCTAGGGCTGCCTTGACCACTTCATCTTCTGTCAAAGCTTTCAAGGCGTTATGAAGAGTTGATGGAAGATCAGTGATTCCAGCTTCCTTACGCTCTTCTGCTGTCATGATGTAGATATTTTCTTCGATAGGAGCTGGTGCTTCGATTTTGTTTTCAATACCATGCAAACCAACTTCCAAAAGAACCGCCATAGCGATGTATGGGTTTGCCATTGGGTCCACTGAACGCAACTCAAGACGAGTTCCCATACCACGTGAAGCTGGTACGCGCACAAGTGGCGAACGGTTACGACCAGCCCAAGCAATGTAAACAGGTGCTTCATAACCTGGAACCAAACGTTTGTATGAGTTAACTGTTGGGTTCATGATAGCAGTATAGTTGTAGGCATGCTTGATCAAACCACCAAGGAAATGGTAGGCCGTTTCAGACAACTGCATTCCTTTTGGATCATTTGGATCAAAGAAGGCATTATTTCCTTCTGCATCAAACAAGGACATATTACAGTGCATACCTGATCCAGCAATACCAAATTTTGGTTTTGCCATAAAGGTTGCGTACAAACCGTGTTTACGAGCAATGGTTTTTACTACGAGCTTAAAGATTTGAATCTTGTCACAGGCACGAAGGACTTCATCATACTTGAAGTCAATTTCATGTTGTCCAACCGCAACCTCGTGGTGACTCGCTTCTACTTCAAATCCCATTTTGGTCAAGACATTCACGATTTCACGACGTGTATTGTCTGCAAGATCAGTAGGGGCCAAGTCGAAGTAACCACCCTTGTCATTTACTTCAAGAGTCGGATCCCCATTTTCATCCAACTTAAATAGGAAGAATTCTGGTTCTGGACCAAGGTTGAAAGATTTGAATCCTACTTCTTCCATATGACGAAGTGCACGCTTCAGATTACCACGTGGGTCACCTGCAAATGGTTCTCCTTCTGTTGTATAGACATCACAGATCAAACCTGCAACACTTCCATTTTCATCTCCCCAAGGGAAGACTGTCCATGTATCCAAGTCTGGGTACAAGTACATATCTGACTCATTGATACGTACAAAACCTTCAATAGAAGAGCCATCAAACATGGCTTTGTTTGACAAGACCTTATCTAACTGTTCATCTGTAGCAGGAATTTCGACGTTTTTCATGGTTCCCAGAATATCTGAAAACATGAGACGGATAAAGGTAACATTTTTTTCCTTGACTTCACGACGAATATCTGCAGCTGTGATTGGCATGGGTTTTCTCCTTAATATATATGACTACTTGCGATTGCCTAACCGCGACCAAAGGGTGAACGTACTGAAGCAAAGCGCCCCTGCTGGAGGAGTTCATTGTGGAGTGCACGACGCACTTCCGTCTGACTCACGGCTTTCTTGGACTTCGCCTCGCGTTCAGCATATTTTTTCTTAATCGCAGCAATATTATGACCTTCAGAGATATAATCTTTGATTTCAAGCAGACGATCCATGTCATTCAACGAATACATGCGACGGTTACCTTCGTTTCGATCAGGTTTGATCAACTCTTGATCTTCATAATAACGAATCTGACGCGCCGAGAGATCGGTCAACTTCATAACACTGCCGATAGGAAAAACAGCCATATTTCGGCGAAATTCTCTTTCCTTCATTTACAATTTCCTTCTTCCTGTCTATTATAGTCTAAAAAAAGATAAACGTCAACGAATAATGTCATAAAATGTAACATTATTTTCTTTTTTTCTCCCAAAAGAGTTTCAGTTGCTCAATATCATAATTTACAAGGATTGCGACAAAAACTCCCATAAATGTTTCAAATACGCGTGCAAACACGTACAAAAATGTTTCTCCGCTTGGTATTGATAGGGTAATAATCAACATAGCCGCTACACCACCGATAACTCCTGCCTTGTTGTTCATGGCAACATTTGTCATAATGGTTAACATGGTGCAAATCGGAACAACTAGTAAGGTTACCCAAAAGGCTCCATGAAATAAAGTATTTAAGAGGAAAAAGACAAGGGCGTAAAAACCGCCAATGCTATTTCCTAAGATACGCGAAGTTCCAAAATGGACGCTCTTATCAAAGCTCTCTCGTAAACTGAAGACCGCTGTCAACGCTCCGATTTGAAGCCCCTTCCAGCCAAAAAAACCAAAAATCAAGAGAACTATAAATACGGCAATCCCTGTTTTGAAGGTTCGCATACCAAGCTTGAACTGTGACTTATCAAACTTATATTTTTTAAAATAACTCATAATCTCAACTTTCTACTACCATTTTAACATAAATTAGTTGATTTTATGAGCCAAAATCAATAGGAAGCGTTTTTAATTTTTGGCTATAAAAAAGAGGAAACAGAGTTCCTCTTTTCTATTTAACTTTTAGAGCTTAGTTGCTTTCGTCTTCTTTACGTTTCAACTGACCAAGTCCTAAAACTCCTACTAAAGCTGCTAGACCAAGATATGGCATGTAGCTTGAATCATTTGTACCTGTTTGAGGTAGAGTAGGGTTTCCTTTTGGATTTGGAGTAGGAGTTGTTGGCTCCTCTGGTTTCTTAGGTTCTGGCGTTGTCGTACGAACTGTATTTGAAGCATAAGCAACTTTGTTCACAGTATTTACATAGGTATTTTCAAAGGTTCCGACAGCAATTCGTTTCATTTGAATATAAGTCTCAGCCTGGAATGGAGAATCCAACTGAATCTCTTGAAGGAATTCTTCCTTGAAGCGAATGGTAATCATTCCCTTATCTTGATCATGTTCAACCTGTGTTTCAGCTGTTAAGTCTGTCCCTGCCTTAATAACACGACCGTCTTTCAATCGGATATCAACCTTGGCAAGAACTTTATAATTTCCAGTGTATTGATCACCTTTTTGGTCATAATCATCTACAAAACTATAGTCATTCAAGTCCTCAGAATGATTTTGTGGAATCAAACCACCGATTAAACGATAATTGAAGTACTGGTTCAACGGAATAGTTTGGCCATCAATATTGTCACTGCTTGGATCCATACTGATTGTCACATCTTTTTTCGGTGTGATTTTCGGTACGTTGTTGACAACTACTTCTGTAGCATAGCCATTTCCAAAATCAATTTGGTAGGCTTTGTTTTCGTACTTACCACCCGTTTGCCCAAATTCAGGTTTAACTGTCATCGGATCTGTGATGAGCAATGATTTTCCTGCTGCTACATAGTTCTTGTAGAATTCAGCTGGATTATCAGCTGAGAAGAGTTGGAAAGCACCTTTAACAGTGATGTTGGCTTTCTTCAACAGCTCTTGAACCTTCTTAGGCGCAGCTTCTAAACTATCAAATTGTTGAACACTGATACCTGATACAAGGTTGCCTTCTAGATCACGAATCTTAACCAATTCTGGTTGAAGGGTTAAGGCTTCTTCTGGATAATCATCCACATAGTAGAAACCATTTTGAATCGCTTCTTTAGAAGATTTATCTCCCTTGTATTGGTCCAAATCCCATGTGAGTTCATAGTAGTTCGTTGAACCAGCTAGAACTTCTTTGCCATCAATATTCACACCTTGCTTGTTCTTGTTAACTTTCAAAGGCTTGATGTAGTTGTTATTTGGATTGTCAGGATCATTTGGTTTACCTGGAGTCGTTACACGAACAATATTTGACTTGACACCGTAGGCATCGTTGACTGTCAAGGTAAAGTTATTTGTATAAGTCGCCCCATCATTCAAGACACGACCAACAACAGTTGGATATAGAGTCTCAAAGGATTTTGTCAAATCTGCATTGAAAGCAGCCAAGGTCTCCTCAGTAGCCTTAAAGGTTACAGTGTGACTAGCTTTGTCATAGCTTGTTTCAAAACCTTTGCTTGCAGCCTTAGTCGCTTTCAAATCAAACTGATAGCCAGTTGGAAGTGGATCTACCAATACAAACGAAGTTGTTTTTGGACGACCAGCTGTCAACGCTTCTGTTTTCAACTCAAACTTCACTACAGACTGCTTAGCAACTAGAGTACGATCGATATCTACTCCATCCTCATTTTTAATTTCTTTATTAATCTGAGGTTGTGCAAAAAGACGATTGTAATGGAAGTTAACTGTTGGCACCGCTGGTGGTGTTGGCAACTGCTTAGGAGTTGGTGCTACCGGCGGAGTTGGCAATGGATCATAATTTGGCTCTTCTGGTTTTGATGGCTCTGGTTGATCTGGAGTTTTTACCGGTGGAGTTGGCTCATTTTCATAGCTTGGTGCTACTGGAGCTGGTTCCAATGGTTTCTCTGTCTCATATGTTGGCTCTTCTGGTTTTGATGGCTCCGGTTGATCTGGAGTTTTTACCGGTGGTGTTGGCTCATTTTCGTAGCTTGGTGCTACTGGAGCTGGTTCCAATGGTTTCTCTGTCTCATATGTTGGCTCTTCTGGTTTTGATGGCTCTGGTTGATCTGGAGTTTTTACCGGTGGTGTTGGCTCATTTTCGTAGCTTGGTGCTACTGGAGCTGGTTCCAATGGTTTCTCTGTCTCATAAGTAGGAGCTTGTGGTGCAGTTGGTTCTACTGGCGGAGTTGGTTTTTCTAATGTGATGGTTGGCAAATTAGTTGCTCGAACATTTCCGTTAATCGCAAACCAAATATTTGGCTTTTTGGGAGATAATTTCTCTGCTCTACGTGGATCATTCGCTGCAGGCTGTCCCAACACTTCTGAAGACGAAATTGTTCCGATAGTCATACTATTTGAAGGACCTGAGATTTCCACTGCTCCCGCACCATACCAAGAGTTTGGTGCATCTGCATTATCCCAACCAGAATCTGGTTGACTATTCTTATACATGGTGAAGCGGGAACCACCAACTCCTTTTTTGAAGTTTTCAGATTCTGTCGCATAAATTTGGCCGTTCTTTTCACCAACTGAAGAACCCGAAATTTTGATGAAATTCCCAGTATAATCTTTAGCCATCTCGATTGAGTTTGCTTCGCGGTTAAGAGACGCTACAGACATCAAGGCCTTGTCAAAATTAATAATTTGACCATCTTCATCATAGAATTGAAACTCAGTCTTAACGAAGAGAGAGGTAGCATCTTCTGTATTACCAGTATAAGCCGAAGCGAAAACCCCCATCGTTGGGTCTTTAAAAATTCCCAACCAAGCCTTATCATTGCGGAACTTGGAACTAGGATCAAGAGTATAAGTATAGACGATTTTAGAAACTTTTTTCCCTTGATAGTAAGTCCCCTGAAGATTCGTATAAGTTGCTGTTGCAGACTGACCTCGTTTCAGCAGGACTGAAGACCATTCAGTTGGTCCCTTACCACTTGTTACATTTGAATTGTACTCAGAATACTTACCGACTGTACCAAAGCTTTCCTGTTTGTTTGTCTGGTAGTTAGCATTTTGAATGTCTGTTACTTTAAAGTTATCCAACTGGAAGAGTTTATTGGCAAATTCTGCAGTATTCTTCACAGCTGCTTCCATGCCAGTATAGCTAACAAATTCACCAGTTGTAGTCAATGAAAGTTCAGCATTAGGCTCCGATTTGAAAATCAAACTTTGAGCACTTGGGCGACTCAAGTTTCCATCTTCATTCTTCTTTGATTCTGCTAAAGCCATAGCTGCCTTAATTTTGGCCTGCTCAGCTTCATAAGCCTGCAACTTAGCCGGATACTCAGCCAACTCTTTCTTATATTTGGCAAGATCAGCTTCATATTTAGCTAATTTTGCTTCATAGTCAGTTTTAGCCGCGGCATTCCGTTGCTTGATTTCTTCGTTTTCAGCTTGGAGCGCTGCATTTTTTGCCTTATTGTCTTCAACAGCCTTCTCATAAGCTGCTTTAGCATCAGCATTAGCTTTTTGAACGCGAGCTAATTCCGTCTGATAAGCCGCTAACTTAGTTTGGTAGTCTGTTTCGTTAGCTGCATTCGCTTGTTTGACTGCTGCCAAGTCTTTTTCGTATTGTGCTATTTTAGCCTCATAAGTTGCCTTGGCTGTTTCATTTCGTTGTTTAATAGCTTCATTTTCAGCTTGGATAGCATTGTTTTTAGCTGTGTTTTCTTCAACAGCTTTTTCATAGGCTACTTTTGCATCAGAATTAGCCTTTTGAACACGTGCCAATTCTGTTTGATAAGCTGCTAATTTAGCTTGATAATCAGCATCATTATCCTCTTTAGCTTTCTTAATAGCTGCAAGGTCTGCTTCATACTGCTTCATCGCTGCTTCATAATTCGCTTTTGCAGTTTCATTACGCTGTTTAATCGCTTCATTTTCAGCTTTAAGCGCTTCGTTTTTAGCTGTGTTTTCTTTTACTACTTTATCATAAGCCTCTTTAGCTTCAGCATTAGCTTTTTGTACTCGAGCTAATTCTGTCTGGTAAGCTGAAAGTTTATTTTGATAATCCTGTTGACTATCTTCATTTGCTTTTTTGACAGTTGCTAAATCTTTTTGATATTGTGCTAGCTTAGCCTCATATTCTGCTTTAGCTGTTGCATTGGCAGTGTTGATTTTTTCAACTTCTTCTTGATGACTTTTTAGATCTTTTTGATACTTGTCATCCGCTGCTTTGTTTTCAGCATTGACTTTATCTGTTTCAGCCTGATGAGCTGCAACTTCTTTTTTATATGCTTCAGTTGTTGTCTTTACTTCTTCAGCCTGTTTAGCATAGTCGCTTTTAATCTCATCTTGTTTTTGAGCATTCTCTGTAGCAGTTGTGGCAGTTCCTTTGTCTTTTGTTTCATCTTGAACTACCTTAACTCCTGCAGATTTTGCATCAGCAACTGCTTTATCCAAATCAGCTGATGATACTTCTACTGGCAAAGCTGAGTCTTTAGAACCAGCCTTAGCTTGGCTTTCTTTGGCAACTTGGCTCATTTCCCCCTGAGCTTCAGGTAGATTTGTAGCTGGGTTTCCTGTAGTAGCTACCTCAACTGTACTTGTACTAGTTGTCTCTGTAACTTCATCAGCAAATACTGCTTTGTCTGCAAAAGCAATCAAAGCAGTTCCTAAAACAGCACCACACAACGTTTTCGCAACTTTGCTTTTACGAAATCCATAGACTTCTTTTTTATTTTTCATTATAATCCTTTTCCTTATCTAAATTTAGTCGTTACTTTTTATACTAGCACTTTACAAGGCAGGATGCAAATATTTACTCTTTTTTTATTTATAGAAAAATTCCACATATTTATAAATTAAATTAAAAAGAAGATGGTCACACCATCTTCTTTTGGTTAACTATTTATTTTTCAGTCAATGCTGCAAGTCCTGGCAATACTTTACCTTCAAGAAGTTCCATTGATGCTCCACCACCAGTAGAGATCCATGAGAACTTGTCTGCACGACCAAGGTTGATGGCTGCAGCAGCTGAGTCACCACCACCGATGATTGATTTCACACCTGGTTGTTTCACAATAGCGTCCATGACACCGATTGTTCCAGCTTGGAAGTCAGGGTTTTCAAATACACCCATAGGTCCGTTCCATACAACTGTTTTCGCACCAGTCAAAGCTTCGTCGAATTTAGCGATAGATTTAGGACCGATATCCAAACCAAGGAAACCTGGATCAACTGCTTCACCTTCAGTGTCTTTTACTTCAGTGTAGTCAGCAAATGCGTTTGCTTCTTTTGAGTCAACTGGCAAGATCAATTTGCCGTTTGCTTTTTCAAGTAGAGCTTTAGCAACATCCAATTTGTCTTCTTCTACAAGTGAGTTACCGATTTCGATACCTTGAGCTTTGTAGAATGTGTAAGTCATACCACCACCGATAAGGACTTTATCAGCTTTTTCAAGCAAGTTTTCGATAACACCGATCTTGTCTGAAACTTTTGAACCACCAAGGATAGCCACGAATGGACGTTCTGGAGCTTCAACTGCTTCTTGGATGTAAGCAATTTCGTTTTCAAGAAGGAAACCAGCAACTGCTTTTTCAACGTTTGCTGAGATACCGACGTTAGATGCGTGTGCGCGGTGAGCTGTACCGAATGCATCGTTTACGAAGATACCATCTCCAAGAGATGCCCAGTATTTACCAAGTTCAGGATCGTTTTTAGATTCTTTCTTGCCGTCAACATCTTCGAAACGAGTGTTTTCAACCAAGAGAACTTGTCCATCTTCAAGAGCGTTAACAGCGGCTTCCAATTCAGCACCACGTGTAACACCTGGGATAAATTTAACTTCTTGTCCCAATTTAGCAGCCAAGTCAGCAGCTACAGGAGCAAGTGATTTACCTTCTTTGTCTGCTTCTTCTTTTACACGTCCAAGGTGAGAGAAGAGGATTGCACGTCCACCTTGTTCAAGGATGTACTTGATAGTTGGAAGAGCTGCAGTGATACGGTTGTCATTGGTAATCACGCCATCTTTAACAGGTACGTTGAAGTCAACACGAACGAGAACTTTTTTCCCTTTCAAGTCAACGTCTTTAACAGTCAATTTTGCCATTAGATATGACTCCTTCTTTTTTTATACGTGTTAATTATATCACAAAATCCGCAAAAGAGATAGAAAAACCCTAAACTTTTCTTGTTCATTCTTCTATCTATTAACCTAAAAACCTAGGATTGCAGTGCGGGAAATAGTAATCTTCACATAATTCGGTTGGAATATTTTAGGCGAATTTCTTGATTGATCTGCCTAATTACTTCTACACTATCCTTTTTCTAAGATTTTAATCCTTAATATTCTAAACTCTACAGTCCTTCTTTTTGAATTGCTGGGTTTCTTATTATACAATATAACTAAAATAATTTCTTCAGTTTGTGCTATTTGAGATTAAAAGAAGGGGAATTGCTACGATGAAATTAGAAAGACTAATCTATATTTTACTGTCTCTTTTGAATAAGAAGAGAATAACAGCTAAAGAGATCGCAGAGAGGTTTGAAATATCTACTCGAACTGTATATAGAGACATGGATACACTCAGTTTAGCGGGGATCCCAATCTATTCGGAACGTGGAGATAAGGGAGGTTTCTATATACCGAGCGACTATAAGATAGACAGAAACTTTTTCACTGAGGAAGAGAGACAGTTTATCATTAATATGAGCCAAAATGTTAGTAAAATCGTTGGCCATTCAAGTCTTGACAGTATCGAACACAAGCTGTCTTCTCAAGAAATTACAAGAGCAAACAGTCCTTTTTACTTTGATCTCAGTTCCTGGACTCTTAATACAAATTATTTACTAGACATTGAGGAAGCGATACAATCTAAACAGATGATTTCTTTTTCTTACTATTCGAAAAAACAAGAGAAAAGTCAGCGAACAATTATCCCATACAGATTGATCTATAAACTGAATGCTTGGTATGTTATCGGTTACTGCTTAGAAAAATTAGATTTTCGTATTTTTAAATTAACTCGAATTCGAGAACTAGAACCAGTGGAGATAAAAGATAAATCATTCGATTATCCACGTTTATCTCAAGAAATGTTAGAGCTTTTTTTAAATCCCCCAAAACATAAAGTGGAGGGGCAAAGAGAAGAAATCGAACTAGTTTTTACAAGATTTGCACTTCCAAAAATCTACGATCACTTCACGGAAGAAGAAATCAGAGTCGAGGACGAAATAATAAAAGTTCAGGCATTTAGAGCTTTAACTCCTTCATTTTTTGATTTACTATTAAGTTTTGGTTATCAAGTAAAGGTCGTATCCCCAAGTCACTTACAAAATCTACTGGTCAGTACTCTCAAAAAAAATCTTCAGCAATATGACAACCTGTAGTCATATTTCCTTTTGTATACTCTTAAGTGGGCAAAATATTTCGTGATATTCATCATAGCCCAATTATTTTACAGGAGGTTCCAAATGGATACAAAAACACTTGCAGAAAGCTATTTTACGGCAGTAAATGAGGGAGGCTGGGAAGATTTCGTAGCTGAAAACTTTGATTATGGCATGTGCGATAGTATAGAAATTCGACAAGGACGTGATGTTTATTTGCAAGGCGCAGGCCAATTCTATGCTTTAAGCCAGCATCTTGAAGTGAAGCAATTACTTGTTGATGGTCGAGCAGTCTCAGCTTTAAATCGCTACCGTCTACATTCTCCTCAAGGAAAAGAACTTGAACTGGATGTCGCAGAATTTCTGAAATTCGATGAATTTGATAAATTAGTTGCATCCAATATTTATTTCGACACCTATCGTTTCCAAAAATTTATCCAAGGAATTGAATAACAAAAATCTAGCTTCAAATTTACTCTTCAATTTCAAAACTAAAAACAAGGTCTAACTAATCTACAGTCAAACCTTGTTTTTTTATTTTTATGAGAAAATCCAAGATTCGTAAATCTGATTAGTCTTCTCTCCTCTTTTTAGAGAGCAAGCCGTAGCCACTCATTACTCCGAGAAGTCCCAGCGCTACTAGACTAGCATCTCTTGTCGCTCCCGTATTTGGCAGCTCTTTACTTACTTCTTCAACTTTTGCTGGTGTTGCTGAAAGAGCTTGATCCCTTGTTTGTGAGACTTGATCCTCTTTCGTTCCTACTTCAACAATTTCTGGAAGAGCTTCCTTGAGAACCTCAGTAGAATGAAGGGTGCGTTTGCCCTGAGCATCAACTTCTACAAAGCGACGAACTTGGCCTTCAACTCCTGCTTGAACTAGCTGGCGTTGTCCTTTGAGAAGGGCTGCATTTGGTCGTTCCTGACGTTCGAAGGAAACTGTCCCCTCTTCAATTTCCAGTTTCGGAGTTTCTAGAACTAAATCTTTCACACCTTCAGCTGGTTGGTTGCTTGATAGAACTTTTGTTCCAACTTCGGTGATTTCTGGGATTGCTTCCTTGACTACCTCAGTCGAACGAAGAGTGCGTTTGCCTTGGCTATCTACTTCTACAAAGCGACGGACTTGACCTTCAACTCCAGCTTGCACAATACGGCGTTGTCCTTTGAGAAGTTCGGAGTTTGGTCGCTCCTGACGTTCAAAGGCTGTTGTTTCAGTTTCAATAACTAGTTCAGGGAGGGCCTCAACCGTTGGAGCCACTTCATTTGGATCCATACTTCCAACATGGTGACTTTCTTCTGCAGGAGCTAGTTTCTTATTTAGCTTTTCTTTCATTTCCGCAAAAGCTTGTGGAGTTGGCATCTCTGAAGCCAACAAAGTTTCTGCTTGGGCAATCAACTCAGCTTGAGAATCTTTTTCACGAAGGGATTCGAGCAAACCTTCCAATTCTTCTCTAGCAGTCTGATAACGTTGATTTCCATCTAGGTCTGTCCCTGCTTGTTTCAACTCATTCAAAGCCCGGTTGACTTCTTCTTGACTAGCATTGTGGTTTTCTGCTACAGCTTTCGCTGCATTGAGCTTCTCTACTAGTGCTGCTTGTTTGTCCTCACTTGAGAAGGTATAGGCAAGGGTTGACTGGCGACCTTGGGCAGCAGTGATTTCTTGTTTGAGGTATTCATCGTTGACAGCTGCTTTTGGAGAAACCAAGACATCAAACTCAGCTGTGTGTCCCTTGTAATGCAAGGTCAAGGTCTGACGACCAGTCTTTTGAGCATCGTAGCCCGTAATTTCAACACCTTGATCTGTGAAGGCATGACTTTCTTCTGTCTCATTATCATAGAGAACGCCGAAGCGCCCTTCTGCAAGATCCAGTTGCTCTCCTACTAGATAGTCCGTTTTCGGTTTCTGAGCAATGTACAGACCTGCTACTTCCTTTGGTTTTCCTTCATCTTGACCAGTCACTTGTACCTTCAAATCACCGCTTACTGGAAGTCCAAGATAGCTAACTGTGAGCTTTTGTTCCCCTTTTTGATGAGCGTCGTAGCCAGATACTGTCACACCTGAGTGAGTAAGGTTAATCAGCTCATCAGCTTGTCCCCCTTCGTACTGAACACGGAGGGTTCCGCCTCTGAGGTCAAGTTTTTCTCCCTCTTTGTAAACTGTCTTCTTAGGCCCTTTTTCAAGGCTAACTGCAGCAATTTTTCTTTCATCCTGCGGAATCGCTACTGCCAATGTGTTACTGATTTCTTTACCAGATAGTTGGGTACGATAGTAGAGGAGAGTTGGTTGCTTGTCAAAGCCCAATGGTGCTGTTGCCAAGTCGCCTCCAGTTTCAGACTTCAAGGTTGCAATCGGTGTTTGTGAATCTGCCTTGTCGTAAACGGTGATAGTTGCACCCGCTGGAACATCAGAGAAGCCTAGTTGAACTTGATGGTTTCCAAGTGAACGGGCAGCTACCTTAGTCATTGGAATATTTTGACTTTCTGTATCTAGTGTTTCGTACATCTTCCAGTTGTAGATACGAATGGCTTTCCAAGGTGTTCCGTTATCTGAAGTGATAACTTTTAGGCGCCAGTCTTGAGCTGTGATTGGTTTGTCAAGAGTGATATCCGTAACGTGCGCTCTATTGCCACGGACTTCCTTAGCTAACTTCCATTCACCATCTGCATCTTTATAATAAAGGTCAAAATCTTTGGTGTTCATCAAACCGTCGTTTACGGATTCTCCACCAGCTCCCGCATGATCCATGACCCATCTAACAACACGGCGTGGCTTGGTCAAGCGAATATCCACACTACCGCTCAACTGAGCTGAAGACCACTTATCTGACAAGCTAGTAATGGTACCGTTCAACATACCTTCAATGCCTTCTCCACCTTCAGTATTTGGGAAAGTGCTACCAATAACCGTTGCCCCTGGAACAATATTTTCAGCCAAAGGTCTTGGGAGAGTTGTATCCTGAACTGTCATCCCCCAGTTAAAGGATGCCGTCGCCGCTTCAGAACGGAGGCCATTTTTACCAACTGCAACGACTTTCAGTTCCTGAGTCGTACCAGTCGCATTAGCAGAACGGCTAACTTTTGGCAAGTAGATGGTTGAAGCAGATGATCCTGTCAACAAACGCCAGTTATCTCCATCTTTTTCGTAGACTTCATAGAAATCTGCATCTTGGTTACCCGCAAACTGGACCACTGCTTCAGCTTCTTGGGCATTTTTAAGAGATTGTTTCACCACAGATAGCCCCGTCGGCGCTTGTGGTGCTTGGTGATTGTCCGAAATTGTTAATTGTCCTAGGTTGAACTGATAATCTTTTACAGCCCCTTCATGTTCGAAGAAGAGTTTGACTGCATAGATGGTTTTACCTGCTAGTGAGCTAAGGTCAAATTCTTCATTCTTCCAGTTATCAGAAAGTGTTAGCTCTTTCCATGCGGCTGCATTCTCAAATTTGTAGTCTGGTGTTGTAGAGAAAGCCATATAAACTTTAGAGCCTTTTCCTCCCTTGTGGGCAACACGAAGTTTGGTTTTCTCTGTTACTTCTAGTTTGGTAGAATACAAATTCACATCCTGGTCCGTCTTACCAGCTACATCGCCTGAGAATTTAAGGGAGTTTCCTCCATTATAGGCATCTGTAAAGTCATATTCTGCACGAAGTTTTTCCCCCGTTGAAGTCTGCCACCAGCGCCATGTTGGCAAGACACCTGAAACCGAACGGTAGTTCCACTCAGAATCCTTAGAAACTTTACCGTCTACAAACCACTTTCTACCATGGCCTGTATTAAAAGAGGTCGTGAAGGTTCGGCCAACTGCTGGTGTGCGGTCAGCAACTAAATTGGCAATCCCATACCACTCTTTGTCAGCTGGTTTTTGAGCCGTTGGATCTCCTTGGTAGCCTGTGAAGAAGATATCTTCGTTCTTGTGGTAGTCTTCGCCTGTTTTTCCTAGACTGGTAATCGTATCTGGTGCAAAAAGTCCAAGTGACAAACGCAACTTGCCTTTTTCATCTAAGAGGGCATCCCATTTGACTTTGGTCTTATAAGAGCCACCTTGTTGCAATTCCAAGCCTGCAAAGACATCATACTGGCTACGTTCTAGCCATTTTGCCATCTCTACGGAGTGGTCATTCTTTTCCTTGTTCCAGTTGAAATTGGCAAAAAATTGATCTGCAGGGACTTTGTCTCCTTCTTTTTGCATGAACTGGTAGTTGTAATCACCTAGACCATCTTCGTGGTAACGACCATATTTGTAGGTCATGGCATCGTACCAAGCATACTTGATTGGGTGGTTGACCTTAGCTGCATATTCTTTTGTATAGAGCATGAATTGGCGCATTTTTTCACCAAGAGGTGCTACCAATTCCCCCGTTGTTTCCTGATTAATGAAATATCCATCAAATCCATAGTACTTAGCAAGATCGACAAGTTTCCGTGCGATAGGGAAGGTGCCATCTGCATCTTGTTTCAAGGCAGCTGCAAATTTCTCTTGGTCGGCAATGCTATTTGACCAGTTGAAAAAGAGTGTTCCATAAACGGGAACTCCGTTGCGGTGACCGGCATCAATGACATCTGGAGTTGGAACTAGACCTTCCCAGAAGACCATTGAATCCAAGTATTGCCAGTAATCAAAAGCGTAGGCCTTGAATTCCTCACCACCGACAGAAGCGTGGTCTTTAGCTTTTGAGTTGGTATTTGCTAGAGCTTGAACCTTGGCTCTTCTGCTTGCTTTTTCATTAACCAACTGGCCTCTATGGCGCTTGGCGAGTTCAACTGATGAACGGTTAATGGGATCATCCTCACGCGCACCCGGTTCCCATTTCAACAAATCCTCCCAAGTATCAAATTTGATTTCTTTTGGTCGGAGACTCTTTTCTTCATTTTTAGGAACGTCTGCTAGAGTCGGTTTGTCGGCTTTCTTCTCAGTCACTTGAGGAGCTTCCGCTGGTTTGACTTCTTCTTTTTCAGTTGGTTGAGCAGGTTTTTCAGTTTTATCTGTCAGAGCTGGCTTCGCTTCTTCTTTTTCATTAACCAGATCCGTTATTGCTGGAGTGTTTTCTGAAATTGGTTGCTCAGCTACTTTGTTTTCAGTTTCCTCTAATTGTTTTTCGAGAGCTGCAGTATCTGGATTAGTTGTCTCACTAGTACTTGTCGCTTTAGCGCTCGTATTTGCAGCTGTTTCAGGGACTGCGACTTGTTCGGCAAGAGCTGGACTCACAAATAGAGCTGAACCAATCATCAAGGAACAAGCCCCGATTGACAGCTTACGAATACTGTAACGGCAACGTTTTTCAAAAAATAGATTTTTCATCTTATCCTCCTAATAAAATATAAAGTAAGCGCTTTACTTTTTGATAAAAAGTAACTGTTCTCAGTGCACACTACCAGAACAGAATCATCTTCATTTTATCCTATATGAAAGCGATGTCAATCTATTTAACATAAAAACTATAACTAGGATAATAATCAGTAAAATTTGGACACAATCCTATAAATCATCTATCTTAAAGGGAATCTATCTCTCATTTTGAAAGAAAGTTCTTGTTTCTTATGAAAATTTCAGCTAAACACTTGTGAGATTTACTTTTATCCTTTAAAATAGAATAGGAGAAATTCCGTTATTATTTTTCGGAGGAAAAAGAAATGTCCATTAATTGGCAGGAAATTTTATTTCACTTTTTAGGAGGTCTAGGACTATTTTTATACAGTATCAAGACCATGGGAGACGGTTTGCAACAAGCTGCTGGAGATCGCCTTCGTTTTTACATTGACAAGTACACTAGCAATCCCTTTTTAGGCGTTCTAGTCGGAATCGTCGTGACTGCCCTGATTCAGTCAAGTACGGGGGTTACAGTTATCACGGTCGGACTGGTCAGCGCTAGTCTTCTCACTCTTAGACAGGCTATCGGAATTATCATGGGAGCCAACATCGGAACCACTGTTACTTCCTTTATCATCGGTTTCAAACTAGGCGAGTATGCTTTACCCTTGATTTTCCTTGGAACCATGTTCCTCTTCTTCACAAAAAACAGAACAGCAAACAATATCGGGCGCATCCTGTTTGGTGTAGGGGGAATCTTCTACGCTCTCAACCTCATCAGTGCCGGGATGAGTCCACTTAAAGATTTACCACAATTCAAGGAATATATGGTAACCTTGGGACAAAATCCTATTTTAGGAGTGGTAGCTGGTGCAGTGATTACCGTCCTCATCCAGGCATCTTCTGCAACTATCGGGATTTTGCAAGGTCTCTATGCAGGTGGGTTCCTTGACCTTAAAGGTTCACTACCAGTTCTTTTCGGAGATAATATCGGGACAACCCTAACAGTTATCATTGCGGCAGCTGGAGCCAATGTCTCTGCAAAGCGCGTTGCGGCAACCCACGTTACCTTTAACGTTTTAGGGACTATTCTTTGCTTAATCTTATTAGGCCCCTTTACTGCTATGATCGAGTACTTCCAGGCACTCCTTCACCTCTCACCTGAGATGACCATCGCCTTCTCGCACGGTGCTTTTAACGTAAGTAACACCATTGTACAATTTCCATTCATCGGAGCCTTGGCCTACTTTGTAACCAAGCTCATCCCTGGTGAAGACGAGGTTGTCAAGTACGAGCCTCTTTATCTCGACGAACAACTTATCCAGCAATCTCCTTCTATTGCCCTAGGAAATGCCAAAAAAGAACTCTTGCACTTGGGGAACTATGCAGCCAAAGCTTTTGACCTTTCTTATACCTATATCATCGGTTTGGATGCAAAGGTAGCTGAAAAAGGGCACAAGACAGAGGAAGCTATCAACACCATCGATGAAAAACTCACTCGTTACCTCATTCGACTCTCAAGCGAATCCTTGAGCCAAAAGGAAAGCGAAGTCTTGACCAACATTCTGGATTCATCTCGTGATTTGGAACGAATTGGGGACCACGCAGAAGGCTTGCTCAACCTAACAGACTACCTCCAACGTAAGAATGTTCAGTTCTCTGAAGCTGCATTGCAGGAATTGGCGGATATCTATCAAAAAACCACTGACTTTATCAAGGATGCCCTTGATAGTGTGGAAAACAATGATATTGAAAAAGCTCAAAGTCTGATTGAACGCCATAAAGAAATCAACAATATGGAACGCGTTCTCAGAAAGACCCACATCAAACGCCTTAACAAGGGTGAGTGTTCTACACAAGCTGGAGTCAACTTTATCGACATCATTTCCCACTACACTCGTGTGTCTGACCATGCTATGAACCTAGCCGAAAAGGTCATTGCTGAACAAATCTAATAACCTAAAAGCTATCCTGAATGGGATGGCTTTTTTCGTCTCCTAATTAAGAATTTCTTTTGAAACATATAAAAAATACTTTGATTCACAGTGGAATCAAAGCATTTTAAAGAGTTCTCCAAACATGATAGCAGAAACTGCAGTGCCCCTATACTTGGCTTCTTCTCTTTTGATAAAGCGCGCCAAGTTGATCAACTCAGGTGCTGGGTGTTTGGGATTGATGAGCAATTCACGGGTGACCAGTCCTGAGAGTCGGACTGCTAGTAATTGCTCATTTGTAGTTGGTAGTTTTTTAGCAGTCTCTAGGAGAGCAGCAACTAAATCTTCACTCAAACCCTGACGAGCATGGTTGTAGAGATCTCTTATAAGGCTTTCTAGGTTTGGTTCTGCCATCCCGACCACCTCCCTTATGCTTAATAATGTTTAATCAAATCAACCGTTGAACGATCCAATTTTTTTACCAAGACTTGCAAGAAAGCTTGGGCTTCTAGGAAATCATCCATAGCATAGAGAGTTTGGTGAGAGTGGATATAACGAGCGCAGACACCGATGGTTGTTGATGGGACACCACCATTTTTCAGATGAGCTGCTCCAGCGTCTGTTCCGCCTTTTCCACAGTAGTATTGGTACTTGATGCCAGCTTCTTCAGCCGTTGTCAAAAGGAAATCTTTCATGCCTGGGAGGAGCAAGTGACCTGGGTCGTAGAAACGAATCAAGGTTCCATCCCCAATCTTGCCTTGGCCACCATAAACATCACCAGCAGGTGAACAGTCAACAGCTAGGAAAACTTCTGGATCAAACTTAGTTGTAGAAGTATGAGCGCCACGAAGACCAACCTCTTCTTGGACGTTCGAGCCAAGGTAGAGTTCATTTCCGAGTTTTTGACCTGACAAGGCTTCTGCTAGCTCGCTTACCATGAGAACACCGTAGCGGTTGTCCCAAGCTTTTGAGATGATATTTTTTTCATTGGCTGTCAAGATAGCGGAGCTATCAGGGACAATGGTGTCACCCGGACGGATACCAAAGCTTTCTGCCTCAGCCTTGTCTGCAAACCCACCATCAAAAATGATATCTGAAATTGCTGGCATAGTTGGGCCACCTGTTCCACGTGTCAAATGTGGAGGGACAGAACCTGAGATCACAGGAATTTCACGACCGTCACGAGTAAAGAGTTTAAAGCGTTGACTGCTGACCACCATAGGATTCCAACCACCGATTTCAACCACACGGAAGGTTCCGTCCGGCTTAATCTCGCTGACCATAAAACCAACTTCATCCATGTGAGAAGCGACCAAGACGCGTGGTGCATCCGTAGCTTCTGAATGCTTGATACCGAAAATACCACCCAAGCCATCTGTCACTACTTCATCCACATGCGGTGTCAACTTTTCACGAAGATAAGTCCGGACAGGCGCTTCGTGGCCTGAGATCGCAGCAAGCTCTGTTACTTCTTTGATTTTTGAAAATAATGTTGTCATATCAGTTCCTTCTTTCTGTCCTCCATTTTACCACTTTTTATAGGAGAAGGATAGTGGGAAGGTGGATTGGTTTTTACTCAGTTTTCCAATAAAAGAGAGGGGCAGATATTATTTCAGGAATTTTTCTTTCTTTTTACATTAAATTGTCAGAAAATTTATTGACAGATTAAAAAAATCGTGTTACATTATCTCCAAGGGTATTTTTATACCAAATCTACATGAAAGGACGGGGCATGAAACTCTCTCATATTTTAACAGGCTTACTTCTACTCCTGGTCTTTCTCTCCATTACCATTGGAACCAGTGATTTTTCTTGGGAAAAATTCTTTGCTTTTGACCAACAGACCTGGCTTCTCTTTCAAGAGTCGCGTCTTCCAAGAACCATCAGTATTCTCCTTGCAGCCTCCAGTATGAGCATGGCAGGACTCCTCATGCAGACCATTACTCAAAATCAATTCGCTGCTCCAAGTACAGTCGGAACCACAGAAGCCGCTAAACTGGGAATGGTGTTAAGCCTCTTTGTCTTTCCGTCTGCGAGTCTGACCCAAAAGATGCTCTTTGCTTTTGGCTCATCCATTTTATTTACCCTCTTTTTCCTGGCCTTTATGACTATTTTTTCTGTAAAGGAAAGGTGGATGTTGCCCTTGATCGGGATCATCTATAGTGGGATTATCGGTTCTGTCACAGAAGTTATCGCCTATCGTTTCAATCTGGTTCAGAGTATGACTGCTTGGACCCAGGGCTCCTTCTCCATGATTCAGACCCATCAGTATGAGTGGCTCTTCTTAGGCCTCATTATCCTGATAGCCGTTTGGAAATTCTCCCAAACCTTCACCATCATGAATCTGGGCAAGGAAACCAGTGAAAGTTTGGGGATTTCTTACTCTCTACTTGAAAAACTGGCCCTTTTTCTGGTGGCGCTAACGACAAGTGTCACCATGATTACCGTGGGTGCCTTGCCTTTTCTCGGAGTCATCGTTCCCAATCTTATCCGCAAGCGCTATGGAGATAATTTGAGTCAAACCAAACTCATCGTCGCTCTGGTCGGTGCCAATCTAGTTCTGGCCTGTGACATCCTCTCTCGAGTCTTGATTCGGCCCTATGAGCTGTCTGTCAGTCTCCTACTAGGAATCATTGGTAGTCTCGTCTTTATCCTACTTCTATGGAGAGGGGGACAAAAGGATGCAGTTTAAAAGCAAACATACCAAACTCTTCTGCCTTCTCATTATTCTGGCCATCGGAGCTTGCCTCCTCTACTTTTGGCCCATCACTCAGCTGTCTGCCTTTGCCTGGAAGCTACGTTCCCAAAAAATCATCGTTTATCTCTTGGTAGCCATCGCGACAGGGATTTCGACCATTAGTTTTCAAACCCTGACGGAAAATCGCTTTCTGACGCCAAGTATTTTGGGAATCGAATCCTTCTATGTCTTGCTACAGACCCTGCTACTGATGTTTGAAAGCAAATTTCTACAGCTTGGAAAGTCTCCTATCTTAGAATTCCTAGTCTTGCTTCTTGTTCAATCCCTCTTCTTTCTCGCCTTACAAGGCTACTTGAAGAAGCTGATGAAGCAAGATCTGGTCTTCATCCTGCTGATCTGTCTAGCACTCGGAAGTCTCTTTCGAAATATCAGTACCTTCCTACAAGTCCTGATGGATCCAAATGAATACGATAAACTGCAAAACAGTCTCTTTGCTTCCTTTCAACATCTCAACACTTCTATCTTATCCATCGGTTCTCTGATTATCCTCGCTTTGACCATCTTTTTCTTTCGAAAAGCAGTCGTTCTGGATGTCTTGCACCTGCAAAGAGAAACGGCTCAGATACTGGGACTCGATGTTGAAAAAGAACAGAGAGAACTCCTCTGGGGCATCGTACTTTTGACCTCAACGGCAACTGCCTTGGTAGGACCTATGGCCTTCTTTGGTTTTATGCTGGCCAACCTCACTTACCTGATTGTCAAAGATTATCGGCACAAGTTGCTCTTTATCGTGGCTATTCTAATTGGATTTATTAGTTTGACCTTGGGGCAAGCCCTCATCGAACGAGTCTTTGCACTGGAAATTCGTATCAGTATGATTATCGAGAGTGTGGGTGGTCTCTTATTCTTTATCTTACTATACAGGAGGGCACGTCGGTGAAACTGGAAAACATTAACAAATCCATTCAAAAACAAGATATTTTGCAAGACATTTCGCTTGAAGTCAGTCCTCAGAAACTGACGGCCTTTATTGGTCCAAACGGTGCTGGAAAATCAACTCTCCTCTCCATCATGAGCAGACTGACCAAGAAAGATCAGGGAATTCTCAGTATCAAAGGTCGTGAAATTGAAAGTTGGAATTCGCAAGAACTGGCTCGAGAGCTTACCATCCTAAAGCAGAAGATCAATTACCAAGCCAAATTGACCGTTGAAGAACTGGTCAGTTTTGGACGTTTTCCCTACAGCCGTGGTCGACTGAAGGTAGAAGACTGGGAAAAAATCCGAGAAACTCTGGACTATCTGGAACTGACAAACTTAAAAGACCGCTACATCGATAGTTTGTCTGGTGGACAGCTCCAACGTGTCTTTATTGCCATGGTACTGGCCCAGGATACAGACTTTATCTTGCTGGACGAACCGCTCAACAACCTCGATATCAAGCAAAGTGTCAGCATGATGCAGATTCTTCGGAGACTGGTGGAGGAACTAGGGAAGACCATTATCATCGTCCTCCACGATATCAACATGGCCAGCCAGTATGCGGATGAAATTGTTGCCTTCAAGGACGGTCAAGTCTTTTGCAAGGGAACGACTGCTCAAATCATGCAGGCTGACCTGCTCAGTCAACTCTATGAGATTCCTATCACGCTGGCTGATATCAATGGCAAAAAGATCTGTATCTATAGCTAGCTATTCTGAATTCATGTTAGAGAACTCTCTGTCTCTTAGCTAACAAGCCTATCTAAGAGACCCCTACATCGTTATCACATTTTAAAAAGGAGAAATCATGAAAACATCCCTTAAACTTTATCTCACTGCCCTAGTGGCCAGCCTCTTGCTCTTTCTTGGTGCATGTAGTACAAATACAAACTCAAGCACTAGCCAGACAGAGACAAGTAGCTCTGCTCCAACAGAGATAACCATTAAAAGTTCACTAGACGAGGTCAAACTTTCAAAGGTTCCTGAAAAGATTGTGACCTTTGACCTCGGTGCTGCGGATACTATTCGTGCTTTAGGATTTGAAAAGAATATCGTCGGAATGCCTACAAAAACTGTTCCGACTTACCTAAAAGATCTTGCAGGAAATGTCAACAATGTGGGTTCCATGGTTGAGCCAGACCTAGAAGCCATCGCTGCTCTTGAACCAGATCTAATTATCGCTTCTCCACGTACCCAAAAATTCGTAGACAAGTTCAAAGAAATTGCTCCAACTGTGCTCTTCCAAGCAAGCAAGGACGACTACTGGACTTCTACCAAGGCCAACATCGAATCTCTAGCAAGCGCCTTTGGTGAAACTGGTACACAGAAAGTCAAGGAAGAATTAGCCAACCTGGACAAGAGCATCCAAGAAGTCGCAACTAAAAACGAAAGTTCTGATAAAAAAGCCCTTGCTATCCTCCTCAATGAAGGAAAAATGGCTGCCTTTGGTGCCCAATCTCGTTTCTCTTTCTTGTACCAAACCTTGAAATTCAAGCCAACAGACACTCAATTTGAAGACTCTCGACACGGACAAGAAGTCAGCTTTGAAAGTGTGAAAGAAATCAATCCTGACATCCTCTTTGTCATCAACCGTACCCTTGCCATTGGTGGGGACAACTCTAGCAACGATGGCGTCCTAGAAAATGCCCTCATCGCTGAAACTCCTGCCGCTAAAAATGGTAAAATTATCCAACTAACACCAGACCTCTGGTATCTAAGCGGAGGCGGACTTGAATCAACTAAACTTATGATTGAAGACGCTCAAAAAGCTTTGAAATAAGCAAGAAAACCCAACATCAGGTGATGTTGGGTTTATTTTTCTTCTTGATTTCGTCTGAGGCAAAAGTGGTCTGGGACGGGGTCTTTTCCTGTTTTCGACCAGGGGTGGCAACGTAAAATCCGAGCCAAGCCCATCAAAACACCCTTGAAGCCATGTTTTTCAATAGCCTGAATCATGTAGTTGGAACAAGTAGGTTCAAAGCGACAAGAGGGTGGAAAGGCCGGTGAGATAAAACGTTGGTAAAAGCGTACTGGCGCTATTAAGATTCGTTTCATTATTTCTTGGTTACAGCCATAGTGTGTAGTTGGCTGATTTCTTTTTTGTTAAGTCGACGGGCTTCCCCCGGACGAAGACCTGTCAAGTCTAAGTGTCCAAAACGTGTCCGTGACAACTTATCCACTTGAAGACCGACAGCCTCAAACATTTTTTTAACCTGATGGTTGCGTCCTTCATGGATAGTCAACTGTACCACAGAGCGATTTTTAACTGGATCCACTTTGAGAATTTCATAAACAGCTGGCTTGGTTTTCTTGCCATCAATCTCAAGACCACGGGTCAAGGGACGGAGATTATCCTTATTGGCCACACCTTTAACACGCGCGACATAGACCTTGTCAATCTCATTACGAGGGTGAATCATCTCATCCGTAAAATCTCCATCATTGGTCAAAATCAAGACACCTGATGTATCCCAGTCTAAACGTCCAACTGGGTAAATCCGTTCTTTGACATTGGGCAAAAGGTCCACAACAGTCTTGCGGCCCTTGTCATCTGTCACACTAGAAATCACACCGCGCGGTTTGTTAAGCAAATAGTAGACCTTTTCTTCGTTATAGATAGGTTGACCTTCAACTTCGACCTTATCTCCAGACTTAATAGTCGTTGCGAGTTCACGCACCACTTGGCCGTTGACCGTCACCAAGCCTTGTTTAATCAGCTCTTCTGCTTTTCTCCTACTGGCCACACCTGCGTGGGCAATATATTTATTGATTCTCATCTTCTTCTATCCTTTCACCAAATAATTGGCTTTCTTGGGCCTGAATCTCAAGCTCATCAATCACTGGCAATTCTTCCAAATGATTTATCCCCATGTAATCTAGGAAATAATCCGTAGTCACATAGAGATTGGGACGACCCAACACTTCTTTTTTCCCGTCTTCTCGTATCAAATCAAAGGCCTGCAACTTAGCCAAGGCCCCACTCGAGTTGACTCCACGGATAGCATCGATTTCTATCCGCGTAATCGGCTGCTTATAGGCAATGATAGACAAGGTCTCAAGGGCCGCCCGAGATAAACTCTGATTGATGGGTGCCTTGGAATATTCCTTCAAAATCGCTGCAAATTGAGGTTTGGTCACCAATCTGTATGCACCACCTGTCTCGATCAGGGACAAGCTCGACTCCTGGTCTTTTTCATACTTTTGGGCTAATTTTTCTAAACTCTGCTGGATGCCTGTCGGGGGAAGCGATAGGAGTTCAGCCAACTGACGAACTCGAATCCCATCTTCACCTGCTACAAACAAGAGCGCTTCTATTTCTGCTAAAGTACTCATCTTTCCTCTCTATCAAGTCTAGCTTTGTGCCTCTTGACTTTCTTCCTTCTTTTCCATGAGATAGATATCTCCGAAACTCTCCTCTTGCACGAGGATTAATTCCTGAGTTTTGATTAACTCTAGGGTTGCCAAAAAGAGGGTAATAACCTCTTGAACATTCTGGGCTTCCTTGAACAAATCCTGCAAACGCAACTGGTCTCGTCCAGTCAAGGACTCTTTTACGATGACCATCATGTCCTCAATCTTATACTCATCCCGCAAAATGGTCGTGTGATTCTGAGCGAATTCCTCTTTTTTCTTGGCTAGGATATTTGAAAAAGCCAAAAAGAGGTCGATGGTCGTCCTGTCATGCACAAGCTCCGCATCCTCGTAAATCAACTCTGTTGGCGCTTTGGAATAGTACTGGGCCCGATCTTGGTGCTTAGCCTCCAAGTGCTCACCCAAGAGCTTGAACTTGCGGTATTCTTCGATTTGAGAGAGAAGGTCCTGCTCCAAGTCATCCTCTAAGTCTGTCACTTCTGCTACCTTTGGCAAGAGCTTGCGGCTCTTGATCAGCATGAGCTGACTGGCCATAACCATATACTCGCCCGTTACTTCCAGACGCATGGCCTGCAGAGTTGAGACATAGGCTAGATACTGCTCGATAACTTCCGTAATGGGCACATCGTAGATATCCATCTGGTACTTAGAAACCAAGTGCAAGAGCAGGTCCAGGGGCCCTTCAAAATCTTTTAATTTAATATCCATTATCTATATTTTTCTAAGGTCAGGACTGTTTTTAATCCTAATTTTTTTGCAATTTCGTACAAATCGACCTTGTTTTCTATTTGTCTTAGAATGAACTGTTCCCGTAGGGCTTGGGCTGATAAGGTTGGGAAACCTTTCTCCTTGACAAAAGATTCTAGCTGACGAAAGGCCCACTGACGAGAATAGGCTTTCCCTCCCCTTTCAAAGAGATAGGTCTGCCCCATCAAGGGTTCCAACTCTGGAATCAAGGTAGTGGGAATGCTAACAATCCTCTGTTGGGAAACCTTGTTAATTCGCAACACCTGAAAATCCAGATTGATATCTGCAACCTTAAGGGATAAAATCTCGCTTGGCAAGAGTCCCATTTCTAGGATTAAGAGCGCTAGCAAGCGTCCCTCTGGATAGTCACTTTCCTGCCAAAAAGACTCTAGGTCTAACAGTTCTGGCTTTTCGGTCTTCTTTTCAGCTTGTTTGGTTAATTCCAGACGGTAAAAACTGTCCACTTCTCCTTTTCGATAGAGAAAGTAGAGAAATTGGTTACAGGCCGAAAGTTTTCGCTTCTGGGCGCTGATTTTTAGGTTGGCTAGTTGGGCTTGGTAAATCTTGAGACTAGTCTCAGAGATTCGCTCACCTACAATGTCTAAAAATTGCTCCAGATCATACTTATAGGACTGCTTGGAATTGGCAGACAAACCCTGCTTTCCCTCTAAAAAGTCTGAAATCCTATCTCTCATTTGCATCGAATCTCATATTCCTTACTAAAGTCATGCAAGAGAGCATTGACGGCCTTGAGGATAGACTTTCGCGTGATGATTCCTTGAAAAATCCCTTCATCATCTACTACTGGCAAGAAGGGTTCATCCACCAGTTTATGGAGGACTTCAGTGATGTTATAGTCTGGAGCTACTACCGCTACATCCGTCTTGGTCATATTGACGATATCTGTCGTTGCCATCTGCTCATCTGTCAAACCTTGCTCCATTTGATAAGCCAAAATGTCTCTCAGACCAATGGTTCCGACAAAGCGTTTGTCAAAGGTCACAACAGGGATACGGGTATAGGTGATTTGGCTCAGCACTAAAATCGCATGGTCAGCATTATGGGTATCAATCAAGGCTGCTAGATTCTCGGCAGGGGTAAGAAAAGTTTCTTCCTGCTCCAATAAAAATGCTTCAAATTCCTTGGCAATCATCGAGCAAACTCCTTGGACAAGCCTGGATAAACCTCATGGTCACGTGTCAAAAAGTCTACTTTGAAATAGCTGTCATCAATCTCCACACGCGCATAGAGACATTCTCTGATAGTCCCTCGTGGTTGGCTAATGGAGCCTGGATTGAGAAAGAGTGTCTTTCCTTCCATCCAAGCATTTGGCACATGCAAGTGACCATAGAGACAGATGTCGGCATCTTCTTCCTGAGCCCAGTAGTCCAACTTTTGAAAGTTGAAATTGATATCAAATAAGTGTCCATGAGTCTGGATGATCTTGGTCGGACCAAGTTGGGTTACCAAACGTTCTGGGTAGCCAGCATAAAAGTCCATGTTGCCTTTGACGACATGGATACCCTCCCAGAGCGGAGAATCGGGACGGAGTTCAGAGTCACCATCGTGAAAAATGGCATCGACTTTCCCCAGATAGCGGTCACGAATTTCTTCCACAATCAAGCTATCGCCATGGGAATCACTCATTACAATGATGGTTTGCTTTGCCATGCTGGAAATACCTCCAAAAGTTTCTTAACGGCTAAGGCGCGGTGAGATTGGCTATTTTTTTCTTCAAGGGTTAATTCAGCCGCTGACTTGCCTGTCTCTCCCACAAGGAAGAGGGGATCATAACCAAAGCCATTTTCACCCTTGGGTTCAAAGTTAATGTAACCCGGCCAGTCAGCTTCGACAACCAAGCTTTCCTTGTTTGGACTAGCTACAACCAGGGTCGTGTGGAATTGAGCCGAACGGTCCTTAAGGTCAAAGACCATGGCCAATTCGTGCAAGAGCTTGGCATTATTTTCACGATCAGTCGCTCCCACTCCTGCAAAACGGGCTGACCAGACACCTGGCAAGCCACCTAGGACATCGACTTTGAGACCTGAGTCATCTGCTAGAACTATCTTACCTGTTAATTGGGAAATGGTTTCTGCCTTAAGTCGAGCATTTTCTTCAAAAGTCATGCCTGTTTCTGCTACTTCAGGCAGGTCAGGATAGTCATTAAGATTTTCCACATCATAGCCTAGCTTGTCAAAGATAGCTCGGAATTCCTTGGTCTTGCCCTCGTTACGAGTCGCAATCAACAAGGTTTCTCTAACTTTACTAGTTTCAAAGAAGGCATGAACATTGACCCCTTCTTTAGGCAATTCTACATGCAGGAGTTGCCCATTTTCAACCAAGAGTAGGGCTCCCTGACGTTGGATGACTTCCAAGTTACGTCCTGCTTCCGCATTTAAAATCTCAACGATAAAGGAGAGCAGACGGTAGTTAGAAGACCAGCGCATCACCGTTATCGTAATCGGAAAGCCGTTTTCCTCGTCCCGAAAAATCCGCGCTAAATCCATAAAATCAAGCTCGAGAGGATCTTTGATAAGGCTATAGATGCCTCCATAGACATCCCAGACACCGACATACCAGTCCTGGTCATCCTTGTATTCATAAATTTTATTTGTCATAAAGTTACATGCTCCACATGAATCTCTTTTTCAAGCCATTCTGCTCCAATCTGGGCAAAACTTTGGCTATTGGCTGTTGTGTAAAAACGATGTTGAAGAGGTCCCGCATCTCGGCTACGATTGATTTCAAAATAGTTCAGCAAAACCGAGATATCCCGTACACACTCTGCCCCACTATCGATGAGCTGAACCTTTGGTCCCATAACATTTTGGATGATAGGGCGAAGGAGTGGGTAATGGGTACAACCCAAAATCAGGCTATCCACCTTGCCGACCAAGGGACGCAGGGTTTCATAGACCACTTTCTTTGTTACACTAGTCGACAGGGCACCAGACTCCACCAAGGGGGCAAACTTGGGGCAGGCCAAACTTTCCACCTGTAAGTCTGGATCCAAATCATGGATTTTTTGACGATAGATGTCTGATTGGACCGTCATAGGCGTTCCAATGACTCCGATTTTCCCGCCTTGACTGGACTTAATAGCTGCCGAAGCTCCTGGCAAAATCACGCCTAGGACAGGAATATCTAGTTGGGCCTTGATTTCTTCCCAGACGACCGCAGTCGCAGTATTACAAGCAATGACAATCATTTTGACATCCTTGGTCAAGAGAAAGTTGACCAACTGCCAAGTATATTCACGGATTTGCTCAGCAGGACGGGGACCATAAGGCGCCCGCGCCGAATCTCCAATATAGACGATTTCTTCATGGGGAAGCTGGCGCATGAGCTCACGAACAACGGTCAAGCCCCCGACACCCGAATCCAAAAAACCAATTGGTCGATTATCCATACAGTCTTCTTTCTAGTCTATTTTCTGATTGATAGTTCATTATGATTCCTTGTCCTAAATGAACGGACAGACAGCTTGATAGAATGGCAACTGCCTCTCTTTTAATCATAATCAAATATCAATAGAATGCAAGGAAAAAGTCTTATCCTTGAGAGCTATTGAACATAGTGAGAAGTCTGGAACTTTCATCCCAGACTTTTCCTATTTATTTCTTTTTATTGTTAGCAAGAGCTGCTTTTTGTTGGCGGATGATTTGGTGGTAAACTTGTTGTACCTTGGCTTCGCTTGGTTTTTGACCATTTGCACTCAAGAGAGCACGAACTGCCTCAGCGTTCAAACGTGGGTTGTCCGCAAATTCTTTTTCGATTTGCTTACGAACCAAGTACATCCCTCCGAGAGCTCCTCCTAGAAAAGCTAGCACAATCAAGATAATTGCTAAAAGTAAATCCATTCTTTTTCTCCTGTTTCTTTTTGAGTCTTCTATATTATACCATAAAGTGACTTTCCTGACCAGTTTGTTTTACGCTTTCAGGGAGGGGGTTAAGCTAATTCTAAGTCAGTCTTACAATCAGAATGAACTATAAAATTACGAATAATTCCACCCTTTCCTCTCTTTCTTCTACTTTTTTAAGAAAAAGCAATCTCAAATATGTTTTTCACCAAAAACCTCTTGACAAATGCTAAGCGACCATTAGAATGGGAGGTAAGGAGATAAATAGAAACAAAATAAACGAAACTGCTTCATAAAATGTAAGCGGTTTCGAACAAACAAAGGAGGGTTTTATGAAAAAACACTTTTGGGACAAATCCTGTCGCTATAGCATCCGCAAGCTGACGGTTGGGACTGCTTCTGTTTTACTGGGGGCTGTTTTTCTAGTCAACCATACTGTAGCTGCAGACAGTGTTGAGGTCAAGCAAACTGAACCAACCTCTGTCGAAGCTATCACTAAGCCTGATAGTGAACCCAAAGCTGCTGAAGCTACTGAAACTACAAAACCGTCTCTAGCCGAGAGCCCAGTAGTTTCCGAAAGCAAGCCAGCTAACGAGACTCAGACGACAAATAGTCAAGCTAGTGAAGAAGCCATTGTAGAAGCTAAAGAAAATAAGGAACCTGAAAAAGCAGATCAGCCTGTGACAAAGCAAGAAAACTATCAACTCAACTACGATCAACCAACAGCTCCCTCCTATGATGGATGGGAAAAACAAGCCCTTCCTGTCGGAAATGGAGAGATGGGAGCCAAGGTTTTCGGACTCATTGGCGAAGAGAGAATCCAGTACAACGAAAAGACCCTCTGGTCAGGAGGACCACAACCTGATAGCACCGACTATAACGGTGGAAACTACAAGGACCGCTACAAGGTCTTAGCAGAGATACGTAAAGCCCTCGAAGCTGGTGACCGCCAAAAAGCAAAACAGCTAGCTGAACAAAATCTAGTTGGACCAAACAACGCCCAGTATGGACGTTACCTAGCCTTTGGAGATATCTTCATGGTCTTTAATAACCAGAAGAAAGGACTAGATACTGTAACTGATTATCATCGTAATCTAGACATCACCGAAGCCACTACGACCACTTCTTACACCCAAGATGGGACGACCTTCAAACGCGAAACCTTCTCCAGTTATCCTGATGATGTCACTGTAACCCACTTGACCAAAAAAGGAAACAAGACACTTGACTTTACCCTTTGGAACAGCTTGACAGAAGACTTGCTTGCTAATGGCAACTACTCTTGGGAATATTCCAACTATAAGAATGGTCATGTCACTACAGATGCAAACGGAATCCTTCTAAAGGGAACTGTCAAAGATAACGGCCTCCAATTTGCATCCTATCTAGGAATTAAAACGGACGGAAAGGTGACTGTTCAGGACGAAACTCTGACCGTTACAGGCGCAAGTTATGCGACCCTCTATCTCAGTGCCAAGACCAACTTTGCTCAGAATCCAAAAAACAACTATCGAAAAGACATTGACCTCGAAAAAACAGTTAAAGGGATTGTCGAAGTAGCTAAGGCCAAAGACTACGAGACACTTAAAAAGGCCCATATCAAGGACTATCAAAGTCTCTTTAACCGCGTTAAACTAAATCTAGGCGGAACCAAGACTACTCAAACGACAAAAGAGGCCCTTCAAGGCTATAACCCAGAAAAAGGGCAAAAATTGGAAGAACTCTTCTTCCAATATGGCCGATATCTACTCATCAGTTCGTCTCGTGATCGGACAGATGCTCTTCCTGCCAACCTCCAAGGAGTCTGGAACGCTGTAGACAATCCACCTTGGAACGCTGACTACCACCTCAATGTCAATTTGCAAATGAACTATTGGCCAGCTTACATGAGCAACCTTGCTGAAACTGCCAAGCCAATGATCAATTACATTGATGACATGCGCTATTATGGCCGTATCGCTGCCAAGGAATACGCAGGTATCGAATCCAAAGACGGACAAGAAAATGGTTGGCTGGTCCACACTCAGGCGACACCATTTGGCTGGACTACTCCAGGCTGGAATTACTATTGGGGTTGGTCTCCGGCTGCTAACGCTTGGATGATGCAGAATGTCTATGACTATTATAAATTTACCAAGGATGAGACTTATCTCAAAGAAAAGATTTATCCAATGCTCAAGGAAACCGCTAAGTTCTGGAACTCCTTCTTGCACTATGACAAGGCCAGCGACCGTTGGGTGTCTTCTCCATCCTACTCACCAGAACACGGGACCATTACCATCGGAAATACCTTTGACCAATCGCTAGTCTGGCAGCTATTCCACGACTACATGGAAGTTGCCAACCATCTGAAAGTCGACCAAGACTTAGTCACAGAGGTTAAGGCTAAATTTGACAAACTAAAACCCCTTCATATCAATAAAGAAGGACGTATCAAGGAATGGTATGAGGAGGACAGTCCCCAATTCACCAATGAAGGGATTGAAAATCACCACCGCCACGTTTCCCATCTAGTTGGGCTCTTCCCTGGTACGCTCTTTAGCAAGGACCAGGCTGAATACCTAGAGGCTGCGCGTGCTACTTTAAACCACCGTGGAGATGGTGGTACTGGTTGGTCTAAGGCTAATAAAATCAACCTTTGGGCCCGTCTCTTAGACGGTAACCGTGCCCATCGTCTACTCGCTGAACAGCTCAAGTACTCAACCCTAGAAAACCTTTGGGATACCCACGCACCATTCCAAATCGACGGAAACTTTGGGGCAACTAGTGGGATGGCAGAAATGCTCCTCCAATCTCATACTGGCTATATTGCGCCATTGCCAGCCCTTCCAGATGCTTGGAAAGACGGTCAAGTTTCTGGTTTGATTGCCCGTGGTAACTTTGAAGTCAGCATGAAATGGAAAGATAAAAACCTGCAAAGCTTGTCCTTCCTTTCAAATGTCGGTGGAGACCTAGTTGTAGACTATCCAAATATCGAAGCTAGCCAAATCAAGGTCAATGGCAAACCAGTCACGGCAACTGTGCTTAAAGATAATCGCATCCAACTGGCAACACAAAAGGGGGATGTCATTACCTTTGAACATTTCCCTGGTCGTGTAACCAGTCTGACAGCCGTTCGACAAAATGGAGTCACTGCCGAACTCACCTTCAACCAAGTAGAAGGTGCTACCCACTATGTCATCCAAAGACAAGTGAAAGACGCGTCTGGCCAAACCTCTGCAACTAGAGAATTTGTAACCAATCAAACTAACTTTATCGACCGATCACTCAATCCTCAACATGCCTATACTTATACTGTAAAGGCTATGCTGGGCGAGCTTTCCACACAAGTGTCTGAACAGGCCACTGTCGAAACCTATAGCGAGTTGATGGACGACCGAGATAGCCGCATCCAGTACGGAGCTGCCTTTGGAAACTGGGCAGACTCAGAATTATTTGGAGGAACAGAGAAATTTGCTGACCTTTCAAAAGGAGACTACACAGACGAAGACCTCACTGCCACCATTCCTTTCACTGGTGTTGGTATCGAAATCTATGGACTGAAATCGTCTGAACTAGGTCTTGCCACTGCTAAAATTGATGGCAAAGAGGTCGGCGAACTTGATTTCCATACTGCTGGGGCAACTGAAAAAGGTAGTCTCATCGGTCGCTTCGCAGGATTATCTGACGGACCTCACACATTGACTCTTAGTGTTAAACGTGAGCACAAAGGACGTGGTAGTGAGCGCTCGAAAATTTCATTAGACTACTTCAAGATCCTATCAGGAACAGGCAACACGATTGAAAAAATGGATGATCGTGATTCGCGTATCCAGTATGCTTCCCAGTTTAAGGACTGGTCTGACCCTGAACTCTACGGAGGCACGGAAAAATACGCTGATATTAACAACAGCGACCCAAATACTGCTTCAGAAGCTCAGGCAACCATTTCCTTTACAGGAACGGGAATTCGTATCTATGGTTTGAAGAGCCTTGCCCTTGGACGAGCGCGTGTGACACTAGATGGCAAAGAAATGCCAAGTCTAGACTTCTACACTTCAGGTGCAACTGAAAAGAGAGCTTTTATTGGCGAATTTACAAATCTTACTGACGGTCCGCACACCCTGACGTTACAAGTTGACCCAGATTCGCCAGAAGGTCGCAAGAAAATCTCTCTAGACTCCTTTGATATCATCAAAGCTCCAGCTGTTGGTTTAGATAGCCCAAGTATCGCGCCCCTTAAGGAAAATGACAAAACCATTTCCTTAAGCCTACCAGCTGGAGATTGGGAAGCCATCGCAGTGACCTTCCCAGGTGTCAAAGATCCTCTAGTTTTGCGTAAGGTGGATGAAACACATCTAGTTACAAGTGGAGATCAGACTATCCTATCAATCCAAGACAATCAAGTTCAAATCCCAATCCCTGAAGAAACCAATCGCAAAGCTGGAAATGCCATTGAAGCTTATACCATTCAAGGTACTACCACAAGCAACCCTATCGTAACCGTCTTTACTAAAAAGGATGAAAAGAAAGTCGATGAGAAGCGACCAACTACAAGCAAGGGGGACGAACCAGCTCCTACTGTTGAAAAAGCTGAATACACTGGGCCTATCGGGACTGCAGGGCAAGAAGTGCCACCCACTGTAGAAATGCCTGAATACACCGAACCTATCGGAACGGCGGGGCAAGAAGAGTCTCCTACTGTAGAAATGCCTGAATACACCGAACCGATCGGAACAGCAGGTCAAGAGGAAGCGCCTACTGTTGAAAAACCTGAATACACTAAGCCTATCGGAACTAGTGGGGATCAGGCTGCTCCAAGCCTTAGCCTTCCTGACTATCCAGTTCGAGTCTTAAAAGATAAGGAGACTGGAGTAGAAATCATCGGTGGAGCCAGCGACTTAGAAGGAATTTCTCACGTTTCTAGCCGACGTGTCCTAGCTCAAGAACTCTTTGGCAAGACCTATGACGCTTATGACCTACAACTTAAAAATCCAACCGATCATAGTGTACAGCCAAAAGGCGCTGTCTTGGTTCGCTTGCCTGTTTCAGCTAGCGTAGAAAACATCTACTACATCACTCCAACTAAGGAGTTGCAAGCCCTTGATTTCACCGTTCGAGACGGAAAGGTAGAATTCATCACTAATCATTTCAGTACCTATGCTGTCGTCTATCAAGCTACTGGAACAAGCTCTAACACAGAGGAAAAACCAAGTACTTCAGATACAGAAACCTTGGCACACGAGGCTGAACAGTTTTCAGCTAGTCCGAGCCCTGCGAAAACTGGAAATCATTCTCCTAAAGAAGAACTTCCAGCAACAGGAGAAGCGTCCAACCCACTCCTCTTCTTAGCAGGACTCAGCCTAGCCCTTACAGCCACTTTTATGTTAAAAGGAAGAAAGGATGACTCAAACTAACCTTTAAGCAAACAAAAACAGGATGAAAATCACCTTCATCCTGTTTTATTTTGTCATCAAAAGTTAGTTTTACAGTAGGTATAAAAAGGCTAAAGTCAAGAGACTTGCTAGAAGCCCAACTCCCCAAAAGAAGAAGTCAACCTTCCACTCGCTCCAAGGATTGCCCTTGCCTGAGAATCCTCCAAGCTCAAAATGGTGATGGACAGGTGTCATACGGAAAATACGCTTTCCACCACTAAGTTTGAAGTAGGTAACCTGCATCATAACAGAGCTTGTCTCAAAGACATAGATAATCCCAATTAGTAAAAGGGTCCATTCTTGGTGGAGGGCCATAGAGATTGCTGCCAGCATCCCACCTAGAGCCAAGCTTCCAACGTCTCCCATGAAGACCTTGGCAGGCTTGTGGTTAAAGACGAAGAAACCTAGCAAACCACCAATCATGGCAAGAATCACAAGAAGGATATCCAGTTGATTTTGCATATAAGCAATCACACCGTAGGCCGATAAGCTAATCACCACTGAAATACTTGCTAAGCCGTCGATCCCGTCCGTCAAATTCACCGCATTTGAAAAGCCAACTAGCCAGAAAAGGGCAAAGAAAATATAGAAAATACCCAGATGTACTTGGTAGCCAAAGACTGAAAGCATGTCGCCACCACGCTCATAAAAGAGGTAGAAAATCACTCCTCCAAGGAGCTGGAGAGCAAGTTTTTGCTTGGGATTTAAACCTTCGTTGATTTTACGAAAGACCTTGAGGAAATCATCCAAAAAACCTACCAAACCATACAAAACCAAGATAAACAAGATCATGCCTACATTGTTGGTCAATTGTTGGGTAAAGAGAGCGACAAGGAAGCTCACAACAACTGCAACAATAAGGAAGACAAGACCTCCCATGGTTGGAGTCCCAGCTTTAGCTTGGTGTTGTTTGACATCCTCGTGCATCTGCTGTCCCGTTATCTGTGCTTTTCGATAAAATCGGATAAATGCTGGAATACCTATCAAGGTCAATAGAAAGGATAGAACTCCAGCACTAATGGAACTAATCATCTTAATCTCCTAAAGTTATTTTCATTTTTTTAATGTCTTTGAGGGCTGTATTGGCACGGACACTTTGTTTCTTGACCGTTTTGCCACTACCTTCCCACTCGACTTCTATATTCAGCCATTTGGCAAATGTTTGCACATTTTCATCTGTCCAGCCGTACATATCAGGCATTTCTTCGACCTTATCTGACAGGATCAAGATCTGCTGATTGGCTTCCAAATTATCTCCTTCAGAAACCGAGAGTTCCTTGATCTTGGTTCCTGTTCCGATAACGATTGGTTGGACAAGGTTACGACGCAATTCTTCTGCTAGGTCACCCGGAGTAAAGTCCTTGGTAGCTGGCATGGCATAGCTTGTCGTCTTGCTGACCTGATCTAAGCTCTTGGCAGTTGACTGAAGATTGAGGGATTCTTTCATAGCAGAAGCTCGCTCAAGGATTGGGTTGGCAAACTCCCCAAGCTGAACACCTGAATAATGCTCTGGCTGTTGCACCGTCACATAGAGGATAAAGTCAGGATTTTCTGCAGGATGCATCGACACAACAGAGAAGATATAGTTGGTTTCACCTGTCAGGTAGCCCCCATTCTTCTCATCGGCAATCTGAGCAGTCCCGGATTTCAGAGCAACATTTTGCCCCGGAACATTGACATTTGGTTTTCCTGTGCTATGGTTGTACATGGTACCGTAGACAGGATCTGTTCCGACCATGACCATGTGCTCCCGAGTAGAGGACGCTGCTGCTTTTGACACAGGATTTCCGACAATTTCCTTTTGAGACTTACGGACAGACTGGTCATTTGGATCATAGAGGGCACTGATAAATTTCGGTTCCAACATAACCCCATCGTTGGCAATAGCTGTAAAAGCACGAAGCATCTGGGTCTGGGTAACAGAGATCCCTTGTCCAAATGAACTCATGGCGATATTGACAATGTTATCAGCAGGCAATTGACCTGTGTACTCATCTGCCAGACCAAAACGGGTCGGCACCCCAAACTTAAAGCGGTTAAGGTAGTCCAGCCAAGTTGTATCCCCCATCTTTTGCTCAAGCAAGGTCATCCCGATATTACTTGAGTGGGCAAATCCTTGAGAGAAGGTCATGGTGCCACCACTGGTCAATCCTTCATTGACGTCCCAGTCTCGAATGGTCGCATCTGCTATTTTCAATTCGCTACTGTTAAAGTATTCGCCACCAGGGAAGGTATTGTTATCAATGGCTGAGGCCAACATCATCACCTTCATGGTCGATCCTGGCTCATAGTTACTTTGATAGAGGATATCACGCCAGACAAAGTCTTTTGTGATGCCATCCTTGGTATCGGCATTGAAGGTCGGCCGTTGAGTTGTAGCCAGGATTTCCCCTGTTTTAGCGCTGACCAAGGTAGCCGTCATATACTTGCCTTTTACCTTTTCCTGAAAGGCATCCATCTGGGTTTCCATAAAGGATTGCAAGGGACTAGAAAGGGTTGTGTAGACATCCTTTCCATCTACTGTTTGTTGAGAAGCTTGATCTGTACCCGGAACAATATTTCCCAGACGATCTTTCTCATAGGTGATGATCCCATCTGTACCCGCCAGAATGTTATTTAAAGAACTCTCCAATCCAGATGTCCCAATCAAACGTTTGGTCCCATCCTCATTTTCATGGAGTTGCGCTAAACCGATAAAGGAAGAAGCAAACTGTCCATTGGGATAACTGCGGTTAGGGCTAGTTGTAAAGTCAACTCCCTCAACGCCAGCTGTTTTAAGGTCATTTTTAATAGCCATCATATTGGCATAGGTGATCCCATTTCCCTTGGTACCAAAAGACACCTGTTTTAGATCTGGCTGAGAAAGTTGTTCCTTGACATAAGACTCCTCCATATCGAGGTATTTATGGAAAATTTCAGCTACCTTATTAAATTGAGAATCTTCTACATAGAGAATTTTGCCTGTTGCTGACTTGTAGGTCTTGTCAATAACAGCATAGATATTATAAGAAGTTGCATCCTCAGCAATAGGCGTTCCATTACGATCGTAGATGGTCCCCCGCTTGGCTGGAATCGTCTTGGTTGTTTGGTGAACCTTTTTGGCCTCTTGAACCAAATCCTTACCAAATTTTTTACCCGTTCCGATAATAACCGCAAAGTTCACCAAAAAGACAGCGAAGAGTATGACAGCCAATAAACTCAGGCTTTTCCCTACTCTTCGGCGATTTTCTTCTGGAGATTTACGGTTACGAACGGCATAACGGATGATTTTTTCTTTCCACTGTTTCATTTCTTACTCCGCTGCTCGGATATTTTCGTTATTCAGCTGCAAATCTTTAGAGTTTGCAATCTCTTTCAAACGTTCTGAACGAATCAATTCATTGACCTCTTGCTTGGCATCATCTAGCTCGGTTTTCTTTTCTTCGATTTGAGCATTGACCTTGGTCAATTCATTCTGAACTTGTAATAGCTTGGTCTGCATAAACACAACGCTAATTGCCAGGATAATCATTGTTGCAGCAATCGAAACATAGAAGGCCTTTTCCACACGTGAAAAACCTTTGAACTTCGTTTGCAATAACTGGCTTGTTTTTTCGATTCTTTCTGCCATGTTTTTCCTCTTACTTGTGAATTTTTCTAGCCACGCGCAACTTGGCTGAATGCGAACGATTGTTGGCTTCTAGCTCTTCAGCACTTGGCAAGATTGGCTTACGGGATACCAATTCCATCTTGGGCTTAAGGTCATCTGGAATGAAGGGCAAGCCTTTGGGAACTTCCACTGTTGAAGCTTCCTTGAATAATTGCTTGGTCAAGCGGTCTTCCAGCGAATGGAAGGTAATGACCGAGATTCTACCATCCAGAGCCAGCATGTCCATGGCCTGCTGGATAGATTCATCTGCAGCGCCCAGCTCATCATTGACTTCGATTCGGATAGCCTGAAAAATCTGCTTGGCAGGGTGTCCCTTTTTCTTGAGCTCCTTGGCAGGCTTGGCCGACTTGATAATCTCTGCCAACTCCGTCGTTGTCTCAATGGGTTTCACCTCACGCGCTTGCTCAATCTTACGAGCTATCTGTTTAGAAAACTTATCCTCACCATACTTGAAAAAGATCCGAACCAAGTCATGATAGTCATAATGATTGACCACCTCATAGGCCGTCAGACTAGCTTCCTGATTCATCCGCATATCCAGTGGCGCATCCTTTTTATAAGAAAAACCACGTTCACGCTGATCCAGCTGAGGACTGGACACTCCCAAGTCATAACAAATTCCATCAATTTCCTGGACACCAGCCTCCTGCAAACGTGCCTGCAAATGACGGAAGTTATCCTTGATAAAGGTTACCATCCCCTTTTCGATATAGGGTGCCAACCGTTTTTGCGCATTGTCAATAGCATTCTGGTCCTGGTCAAAGGCATAGAGATGCCCTTTTTCGCTCAATTTACTTAATAAATATTCGCTATGGCCTGCTCCGCCCAAAGTCGCATCAACGTAGATACCGTCAGGTTTTACGTCAAGCATATCAATCGTTTCATGAAGCAAGACCGTTACATGATGAAATTCTTTTGTCATATCTTATCTATTTTACCACAAATCTGACCAGCTTGCACTTGTCAGACAAGACTAAGTTTCTTCGAAAATAATTCTCAAAAATATGTCATATATACTTGACATCTCATCTCCAAAAGAATATAATGTAGTCAAATATATACGACATATCAGAAAGGAGATCCTATGAATCGTGTGAAAGAATTCCGCAAGGAATTGGGCATTTCTCAGCTCGAGCTCGCCAAAGATATCGGTGTCTCGAGACAGACCATCAACATGATTGAAAACGACAAGTACAATCCAACCCTGGAACTCTGTCTCAATCTCGCCCGCAGCCTCCAAACTGACCTTAACAGTCTCTTTTGGGAAGACGATTTTTAGAAAAGGAGCAAACAAATGAAAAAAGAAACTCTCACTGAAAAACTCATTAAACGCATATACGGTATTTCTGGTCCCCTTGACGAACACAAACGGCACGAGGCCGATCGTATCGGGAATCAGGTCTTTATTGTCCTCTTTTATCTGATGACATTTGGCAATCTTATCCCGCTCGTTCTTGCCTATAAATACCCGCAAATTGTCGCTATCGGCTATCCTCTCGTGGTGTTTGGCATTTCGATGATGGCTGCCCTCTATGTGGTCTCTCAAACCAAGAAAACGGGCATCACAGCTATTGATCCCGAAATGTTAAGTAAGAAAGAAAGAAAGTAAACAACTGCATTTTCCTGGTCTAAAAGCCGGTCTGATCTATGGCATGGGCATGTTCTTTGGAATACCATTTCTTAATACTCTCACAGATGATAGCAAGGATTATCTTGGTTCTCTTTTAAATACAGGGCATTTTGTATCAACTATCCTAGCTACCCTCTTCTTCGGATTTACCATACAAATTATCGTCTCTCTTCGCATTCAAAAGGCCAAGAAAGACCAAGAAGACGACTAGGAGGTGCCTTATGAAATCACTAGCTAGACTACTGATCAGTCATGTTTTTATCAGTATCTTTATTACCTTTTTCCTACTTTCTGGACATATTGAGCATCCTTTCTTGATTATCTTTCTTTTATTCCTTCCTGTATTGAACAAGGGACAGAGATTCCAGAAAATCCAATCAAAAAAAATACGTCTTCTAAACGCATCTCTCTGTTTTATCCTCGTATCCTTTCCACAACTTTTAACAAATCCTATGGATTGGAGATACCTGGTATTTCTAATAATCTGTATCATTTCGAGTTTGGTTTACTTCTATACTCTCTATCAACTCTTTAAAGAAGTCAATCAAAAATCGCTCATTTAGAAGGTTACTCCCATGAAAAAAGAAGAATTCACCACTCGCTTACTCAAACTATTCTTTCACATACAAGGGCCTTTTGATGAATGCCGTCAAGAGATGATTTACAAGGCTTGTGCCCGTGCCTTGATCCAAATCGTTTACTCCTCCCTCCTACTCTTCTTGTTCTATCTCCTATTTGGACACTTCATAGAGTTGGTTCGAGATGCCATGCCCTACCTCTATTTTGGACTTATCTTCGTCCTCTCATCTAGGGCGAGACTAGCAGTTCGCGACTTACATTTAGACAAGGATGACCAGTCCGAAATCCATCACAAAAGCTACAGCAAAAGCCAAATCAACCTTCGTAGTTGGGGTGTATTCATCAGCATTCCAATTAGCTTGTTTGTCTTATCAGCCTTTCACAAACTCTTTGTTCAGCATCTTCCACTCGATACCTTTTGGGATGACCTCTTCCATTTCGATAAAATGCTCCCTTTACTAGTCTTGGGTTTGGGAATTGGTGCCATCTTTGGAAGCATGACCTATGCCTTTTTATCGGAACACGTTAAAAAATAGACCAAGATTCGCTAATTTTTTAATTTATAGGCAAAGAATCCCACCTAGTTCGTTCTAGGTGGGATTCTTTTATTTCTTAACAGAGGTCACAAGTCATTTCCCTTTCATCTTAGAAAGTAGACTCTTTCCAACTCACACTACAATCCAAGACTTGTTGCCTTTCTTCTTGATTGCGGCCTTCAATCTGGTCAATCAAAATCTTTGTAGCCTGTTGTCCTTCTTCAAAGGCGGGCTGAACCAGCGTCGAAACACTTGGAGAAGAAAAGCAAGTCCACTCCGTATTGTCAAAACCAATCAACCCAACTTGTGGCAAGTTATAGTTCAACTCTTTGATAACGGTAAAGACTAGAGGTAGGGCCCAACAGTTAGGAACAAATACCAGAGTTTTTTCATCGGGATTGATTTCTTTTTGTAAAAATTCCTTAATTTGTTCCAAATTCGTATGCTTATCTTCAATGGTTAGACTGGCGTGGCGCATATTAGCATCTGTCAAAGCATCCACAAAACCACTTGCCCGCTCAATCCGAGTACTCAAGCGACTCGTATCCGCTGTAATCAAAAGAAAATGCTCATAACCTTTTTCGATACAGGACTGGGTCATGTCATAAACGGCATCATAGTTATTGGTTTTGACCCAGCTAGTCCGGTGTTCATAGAGCTGACTATCAAAAAAGACCATTTTCTTCTTTTTCTCATCGATGATACGAGAATATTTTCGGAAATTAGAGGTCGGCTGAATAATAAAGCCGTCTACTCCCAAGAGAAGCATGCTTTCAATATACCGGTCCTCACTCTCTTGGCTGTAATTACTATTTCCTATCATTACCTGGTAGCCATTCTGGCTGGCGATATCCTCAATTCCCTTAACAATTTGGTTTGAGAAACTGTTGGTAATATCACCGATCAAAACACCAATTAATTTTGTTCGTTTGGAGTTTAAGCTACGCGCAACAATGCTCGGTTTGTAATTTGTTTCATGAATAACTTTTTCAATCTTTTCACGTGTCTCTCGGGACATTTTTTCATATTTCCCGTTTAGGTAAAATGACACGGTTGTTTTCGAGGTCTGAGCCATTTCTGCAATGTCTTTTATGGTCAGTTTCTTCTCCAATCTAAAACACCTCCTACTAATACTTAGTATAACATATTCACCATTCAAAATGCCTATTTCTAGCACTGCAAGCGAATCATTCTCTCATTTATTTTATCATATACTAGACATTTCCCACGCATTTTTGTTCCGTCAACGAGGCATAATTTTTCACCTACACAAATGTCCTCGCTTAATAACAAAATCAGCTTGTCTGTTTCGTCATTTTTCACTTCAAAAGCCAGAGCATTTTCCACTTCACGACCATCTGTCTGGTAGACAGAATGAAGGATGATTTCAAAACTCTCATGCGCAATGATGGTATAATCCAGCATCTGATTCTCAAAGAATTGGCGCTTGGTGAGTTTGCTGCTTTTTTCAAGTTCATTGTATTTAGGAGAAATAATGGTAGCTTCTAAATCAAAATCAACTTCACTCCATAGTCTCAACTGATTGATTTTCCCATCTTGATAGGTCACATCCTTGTCAAGAATAAACTGGGTCAACGCCTCATGCTGACCTTGACACCTGATATCATCTACCAAGAGCCAGACATCCTCTGCCAACATGAGGATTTTTCTCCTGTAAAGATAAGGCAAATCAGGATCTACTGACAAATAAGCCCCCTCAATATAATGCACTCCCTCTCTTTCTTTGTGGTGACAAAACAGGGAGTGAGGATAGTATTCATATTCCCAGGATCCCGTAATCCTTTCTGGAGCTTTCCCATCTACCATACAGGTCGAATGACTCCAAGCACTCTTTAAGAGATAACGTTCATCTATCTCCCGATAAGAATAACGCCCAGCATCTATGAAAATCGGTTGACCTTGATACTGTAAGCAAAAACTATTCTCGTCACTATGGCTATGGGCACTTCCCATCGGGCCGTTTTTGAAAAATAGATAACGATGTTCATCCTTAATGCAGACATGTCCAGAGTCTTCAAAGATCATGGACTTAGGCTGCCAAGCTCTCTTTTCAAATTCCTGCAGTCGCTTGACCTTTTCTCGCCCTAGGAACAAGAGGCTAAGCAAATCAACCTTAACATCCAGACCGTTAAGAAGATCTTCCTTGTTCAAAACCACAGCAGACAGGCTCAAAATCTCTGTCGTTTCTGTAGAATCGCTATCACCAAAAGCCAGAGTCCGTCCATCCAGGCCTGTCATCATCTGAATGTAAGTCGCCATCTTTTCCAGCAACTCTTGAAAGCTATCTTGCAAGTCTGGAAGCAAGAGACACAAGTCTAGCAAGGCTTTATAAACCTCTACATGATATAGAATCGACTGTTCAAACTGGCTTCCATCCTCTAAAATCTGCTTCTCAATTTGCTGTTTCAACTCCTCTGAAGCAAAAAGGTAAACTTCTTCTAAATCCATCTTATCTGAAAAGAAATGATAGATAGCAAGCATAGGAATTGTTTGTAAAATTCCCCAGTTACTAAGGGTGTACTTGGCGCGATAGTGGCTTTTCATAAAGTCAATCTGCTTTTCTAGACTGACCAAAATTTTCTCTAGCTCTTCCTCTTCTAGCAAGTCAAATTTCGAGAAGAGCAAGAGTAGTTTTAACCAAGTAAAGGAACGAATGCCTGTATCCAAGGTTCTAGTCATCAAAGATTGAGGAGAAAACTCTCTCACCTGCTCAATCCAATCAAATAGAAAGAACTTGCACTTTTGAATATAGCCCTTATCTCCCTCTACCAGATACCCTATCATAAACTGCAAGAGATATTCTTGTCGATTGAGCATATAAACCCATTCTGGATCATCTTCAAATACTTGATTCCACACCATCGGCTGGATTTGATAGATTTTTGAACAAGGTTCCATATCCCAAGGACTATCAAACATAAAACGATTGTCCATCAAGCGTTCAAGGGAACGCTTGACCTTCTCATAGTCTTTTGAACAGTGGGACAAGATATAGTCACGACATTGGTCCCCGTCAACTCTTTCAAAAAATTGTCTTCTTTCTTCTTTCATTATCTTTTACCAGAAAAAGAACTACTTAAAAAGCAGTTCTTTTGTCTTTCCCATTACACTTTCCTTTTCTACATAGATGACGACTCCTTTTGCAATCTGCAAAGAGATCAAGTCATCTTTGATAGAAATGATTTTTCCATGAATTCCAGACAACAACAACACTTCATCATCAGATGTTAAAGAAGCTAAATACTCTTGTCGTTGCTCCATCTGTTTGCGAAGCAACTTTTGCTGACGAATAGAATGAAAGCTTGACAGTAAAAGGGGGCTCACTGCCAAGACAATCACTATTCCATAAAACAATGTCGTATCCATTAAGCTAGAATCTTAAGCCAGCTTCCGATAATTCCGATGATAACTGTTAAAATAACGAGTTTATATGTTGTCCATTTCTTTTCTTTGATCAAGTAGTAAACTAAAAGTGTAAATAGGGCTGGTAGAAGAGCCGGAGCAACCTTATCAAGCATTCCCTGAATGCTTACGATACTTTGTTTAGCGTCTGCTTTTACTTCCCCTGCAGCAAAGGTAATCGGCACCATAATCTTAACAGATGTCGCTGCCAAACCAGCAATTACGGTTACACCGATAATATTGGCAATACGAGAAATCGTTGCCATCTGTTCGCTTAGTTTATCAATCACAGTTGTTCCTAGTTTGTATCCATACAGACCAGTTGACAATTTAATAGCTGTCAAAATCGTATTCATCGCAAGGAAGAACAAGATTGGACCGACAACCAAGCCTTCTTGAGCAAACGAAGCTGCGATGGTTGAGAACAATGGAGCTAAACAAAATTGAGAGAGAGAATCCCCAATACCTGCCAATGGTCCCATCAAGGCCATCTTGATGCTACGTGTTTCTTTTGCTGGGCGACCATTTTCCAACATTACAAGGTGCAAGCTGGTAATAAAAGGCAGGAAGTGTGGGTTGGTATTATAGAATTCACAGTTTTCTTCCAAGGCTTGGTAGAAACCTTCCTGATCCGCTCCATAGTGTTTTTTCAAAGCAGGATACATTACATTGGCATATCCCAACCCTTGATAGTTACTATAGTTAAATCCATTTTGTAAAAAGAATGCCCGCAAAGACGTTTTAAGATAATCACGTTTTGTTAATTTGTTAGATCCAGTCATCGTGTGCTTCCTCCTCTACCACATGATTCGCTGTTTTTGGCTTGTTATAAAATTCAATCAAAGCAAAGATAGTACCTACAATTGCAATACCAATTGTTGGGATGTTTAGATAAGCTGCACAAACATATCCCAATAAGACAAACGGAATCAACTCTTTCTTAGCCATCACTGACAAGATCATTGCAAAACCGATAGCTGGGAGCATTTTACCAGCAACTGTCAAACCTGTAAGCAATACCGGTGGAATGTAGTCTACGAGTTTCAACAAGGTATCCATTGAAAGGGCACCCAAGCAACCCAAGGTAAATCCAATAAAGGCAAACAACCAAATTGTTGCATTTAGAGTAAACTTGAATTTCTTCAAATTATGGTTTTTCAAGTGCTTCATCGCCGTTTCAGGTGCTCCAGCACGTACAGTGTAAGCGAAAGTTTGTAAGAATTGAATCGCCACAGCAATCGGAGTAGAGAGGGCAAGAGCCGCTTCTGGACTGACTTTACCAGCACTAGTGATAGCCATCAAGGTACCAAAGATACCAGGTCCGATTGGGTTTGGTGGAACAGTACCTCCAGCACCAACACCGAATCCCATATAAGCCAATTCACCAATAGCTCCCATTGCAAGAGCAGTAGGCAAATCACCTAGAATAATTCCGACACCAAATGACAGAACAATACATCTATTGGTGTAAATTCCTAACAGCATTCCACTAAAACAGAAAGCTGTCCATAATCCAATTAAAATCGCTTGAAATACATTAATCGACATAACGATCTCCTCTTTTAAATATAGTCCAGAATATTGACTTCAACAGCTCCATCGTTTCCTGTTGGAGTTGTTTTCGTATTAAATGTTACTTGATGCGTTTGACTCAATTCCTTAAGAGCTACCTTGTCCTCTTCACCTAGGAAGATAGAGCGTGTCACCTGCTCTTTACCAGGGGCATTGTGAATGTTCCCGATATTGATTTCTTTGATAGGGACACCACCTTCTACCAAGGTTAAAGCATCTTTTACATCCTTCACAACGATAAAAATTGTTTGAGCAGGGTTAGCCTTGTGAATGATATCAATCACCTTTTGTAAAGGGAAGAAACGCATAGCAACTGAGTCTGGCACAACTGTTTTCATCAGAGTTTGTTGCATCTTGTCCGTGCTCACTTCGTCATTGGCGACAATGACCGTATTACAACCTAAGTATTTTACCCAAAGTTGTCCTTGCCCGTGAATCAACCGTTCATCGATACGGGTCATAATAATATTTGGCGTTGTCATATTTCTCCTCCTACCAATATAGGTTCCAGTCTTTGTAGAAACGGATAAGCGCTTCTAGGTAATAGTAGTCACCCCAGATATTGCCTTCATCCACTCCTTTACCTGAATGCCATGAGTACACACCGTGGAGGAGACTTGTCCCACCAGGGGTAAATTGATCATTTGCATAATGTTCGATCAAGGAACGAAGCATGGCATGCATAGCATGTTTATAAATATCTTTGTCAGCATCCACCTCTGGGAGATGTTTTAACATTTCATGAATCCCACAGACGGCGATAGCTGTTGCTGAAGAATCTCGTGATTGATCACTACCATCATTAAAAATCAAATCCCAATAAGAAACATGATCTTTTGGCAGACGATTCAAGAAATAATTGGTTACACCCTTAAACAAGTCAAAGCAGGACTCGTCTTTCAGATAACGATAAGTCAAAGGAATACCATAGACTCCCCATGATTGACCACGTGCCCAGCATGAATCATCACTATACCCTTGTCTCGTTACACCTTTAAGGGGTTGACCTGTCTCAGGATCAAAATAGAAGGTGTGGAAGGACGAAGCGTCATCACGGATTACATTATTAGCTGAAGCATAGAAATGACTTTCTGCAATATCGTAGTATTTTTGATTGCCTGTTTCTTGATAAGCAAAGAACAAGAGTTGAATATTGAGCAAGCAGTCGATAATCAAACGGTAATGTTCTTTTTTGCCCAAGTCTCCCCAAGCCTGAATGAAGCCACCTTTTTCTTGATAGCGTTCAATCAACTTATTTGCAGCTTTCAAGGCTGCTTCTCTAGCCTCTCCATCTCCATCTCCATTTATCTTATATTCAGCCATACAAGACGGTGTGTACAAGAAACCGAGATCATGGTGATCCAACTCTACTCTCTTATTGACACGCTCCAGAAAAGAAAGAACATTTTTATGTGCCATGTTTTTAAATGCATCCTGTTGACTGTATTCATAAGCCAACCACAGTTCTCCCGTCCAGAAACCATTGGTCCATTCTGTGTTATCCATAATTGGATAGACATTATCAAAGGTAGCTGGTGTGGGGAAATCTTCCTTGAAATAGTCAAGGTTGAGTTCTAACTGCCTAATAACCTTTTCAATTGCCTGACCGACTTCTTCTTTCGTCAGAAGTGGTACTTCTAAGAAGCGCTCAGGCGATTTTATTTCTTCAATCGTAATCTTTTTTATCATTCTTTAATCCTTTAAATACCTGATTCGAAATCTTCTTCCTCTGCCTCTACATCAGTTGAAAACAATTCTTTACCATTTACGACTCCACTTTGGGCCGCTGCCACTGCTTTATCAGCAACTTCATCAAATCCATGGGCCATTCTAGCAAAGACTGCTTCCATTAACATGGCCAAGTTCAAACCTGAGAGAACATTCATTGTTTTGGTTGGATTTTCTACCATTATAGTAGAAGAAACCTTAAATGGTGTCCCTCCCAAGAGATCACTTAGGATTAAAACTTTTTCTTCATTTGAAATTGCAAGTAAGATTTTTTGCTTGAGTTCATCTGCTGACATTCCTTCCACAAAGTCAATCGCCTCCACATTTTCTTGATCGCCTGCAATCAATTGTAAAGAACTATAAATCCCTGTGGCAAAATGTCCATGCCCTACAAGTACAATTTTCATCTTTTCTCCTTCCTTGTTTGAGTTTACCGGTTTACTTTACATTTCCCATTGTAAACCTTTATTTTTATCTTGTCAATAGTTTTTTTAAAAAAATATTAGCGCTTTCATTGTTTATTTAACCATTATAATAGACAGAAATTTCAAAATCTTCCGTTTTTTAGGAAAACAAAGATTTTAAGAAATATAAACATTTAATTATTGACAAAACCGGTTTACTAGAATATAATTTGGTTATAGAGAAGTCTTAACAAATTTGAAAGGAAGTATCAAATGACAAATACATCATTCTCAATTGAGCAGTTTTCTTTAAAAGGAAAAATTGCTCTCATTACAGGCGCTTCTTATGGAATTGGATTTGCGATTGCCAAGTCCTATGCAGAAGCGGGTGCTACTATCGTCTTTAACGATATCAATCAAGACCTGGTCAATAAAGGGATTGAAGCTTATCGTGAAGTTGGCATAGAAGCCTATGGGTATGTCTGTGACGTGACAGACGAGAACGGTATCCAAGCCATGGTCAAGCAAATCGAACAAGAGGTTGGTGTCATTGACATCCTCGTTAATAATGCTGGTATTATCCGCCGAGTTCCAATGTGCGAAATGAGCGCCGCTGATTTCCGTAAGGTCATCGATATTGACTTAAACGCACCATTTATCGTTTCAAAGGCAGTTATTCCTTCTATGATAAAGAAAGGGCATGGAAAGATTATCAATATTTGTTCGATGATGAGCGAACTGGGACGTGAAACAGTTAGCGCTTATGCTGCCGCTAAAGGGGGCTTGAAAATGTTGACCCGCAACATTGCGTCTGAATACGGTGGAGCCAATATCCAATGTAACGGAATTGGACCGGGTTATATTGCCACTCCTCAAACAGCACCTCTTCGTGAGTTACAAGAAGATGGTTCTCGCCACCCATTTGACCAGTTCATCATTGCAAAAACACCTGCTGCACGTTGGGGGAATCCTGAAGATTTGATGGGCCCTGCTGTCTTTCTCGCTAGTGATGCCAGCAATTTTGTCAATGGCCACATCCTATATGTAGATGGCGGTATCTTAGCCTACATCGGAAAACAACCTGAGTAACAATAGAAAGAAGATCTTATGAAAATCGCATTAATCAATGAAAATAGTCAAGCTAGCAAGAATCACATTATTTACGATAGTCTGAAAGAAGCAACAGATAAAAAAGGCTACCAATTATTTAACTATGGTATGCGTGGAGAAGAAGGTGAAAATCCATTAACATACGTACAAAACGGACTAATGGCTGCTATCCTTTTAAATACAAAAGCAGTCGACTTTGTTGTTACCGGCTGTGGTACAGGTGTAGGGGCTATGCTTGCTTTGAACAGCTTCCCTGGTGTTGTCTGTGGTCTAGCAGTGGACCCAACTGACGCTTACCTTTATTCTCAAATCAATGGTGGTAACGCCTTGTCTATCCCTTATGCCAAAGGATTTGGCTGGGGGGCAGAACTGACCCTCAAATTGATGTTTGAACGCTTATTTGCTGAAGAAATGGGCGGTGGCTACCCAAGAGAACGTGTAATCCCTGAACAACGCAACGCTCGTATCTTAAACGAGGTGAAACAAATCACCCACAATGATTTGATAACCATCCTTAAAACAATCGACCAAGACTTCCTCAAAGACACCATCTCTGGCAAATACTTCCAAGAATACTTCTTTGAAAACTGCCAAGATGATGAAGTCGCTGCTTATTTGAAAGAAGTATTAGCCAAGTAAAGCTATTCTAAACCAGAAAGGAACTAATGGATGACGAAAATCTTACTGTTTGGCGAACCATTAATTCGAATCTCACCATTAGATGCCACCAGTATCGGCGATCATGTTGCCAGTTCGACTTATTTTGGCGGATCAGAAATTAATATCGCTTGTAATTTGCAAGCCCTGGGTATCTCAACGAAAGTCTTTACCGCACTCCCTGCCAACGAGATTGGAGATCGTTTTATTACATTCTTGAAACAGCACCAAATCGATACCAGTTCAATCTATCGGCTTGGCGATCGAATCGGCCTCTACTATTTGGAGAACGGCTTTGGTTGTCGTCAAAGTGAAGTTTTCTACGATCGTAAGCATACGAGCATCAGTCAGATTCGGCCAAACATGCTAGATATGGATTCTCTCTTTCAGGGGATTAGCCATTTTCATTTTAGTGGAATCACCGTAGCTATCGGTCAAGAGGTTCGTACGCTCCTTCTCCTACTCTTGGAAGAAGCCAAGCGCCGAGGGATTATCGTTTCAATGGATCTCAATCTGAGAACAAAGATGATTTCAGTCCTAGAAGCCAAGTATGAATTTTCTAAGTTTGCTCGTTTCGCTGATTATTGCTTTGGTATTGATCCTCTCATGATTGATGACCAAAATCTAGAGATGTTCCCAAGAGACAGAGCTAGCCTAAAAGAGGTGGAAAATCGCATGCAACTTTTAAAAAAAACCTATGGTTTCAAGGCCATTTTCCATACCCTCCGCTCTAGTGATGAGCAAGACAAAAATGTCTATCAAGCCTATGCTCTGGGAGAACGATTTGAAGAGTCTGTCCAACTAAAAACTGCAGTCTATCAACGAGTTGGTAGCGGGGATGCCTTTATCTCTGGTGCCCTTTACCAACTACTCCATCATTCCTCCCTAAAAACTAGCATTGACTTTGCAGTTGCCAGTGCCACTCTCAAATGTACTCTTCCAGGAGACCATCTCTCCACTCCCGCAGCTAGTATTGAAAAATTACTGGAAAATGCACAAGATATCATTCGTTAGGAGAATTACATGACCAAATCAGATACGATTATTGAACTAAAAAAACAAAAAATTGTCGCTGTCATTCGAGGAAATACAAAGGAAGAAGGACTACAAGCTTCGATTGCTTGTATCAAGGGCGGTATCAAAGCTATTGAAATTGCCTATACCAATCAGTATGCAGGGCAAATCATCAAGGAACTTGTAGACTTGTATCAGGACGATCAGAGTGTTTGTATCGGTGCAGGTACTGTGCTTGATGCCGTAACTGCTAGAGATGCCATTCTAGCCGGAGCAAATTACGTTGTTTCTCCATCTTTCCATGCTGAAACTGCAAAAATGTGCAATCTTTACAGCACACCGTACATTCCAGGCTGTATTACCCTCACAGAGATAACGACTGCACTTGAAGCCGGTAGTGAAATCATCAAACTCTTCCCAGGTAGTGCTCTCAGTCCATCATATATCTCTGCAGTCAAGGCGCCAATCCCACAAGTTTCCGTAATGGTAACCGGAGGAGTCGGCCTAAATAACATTCCTCAATGGTTCGCTGCTGGTGCAGACGCCGTTGGAATTGGTGGCGAACTCAATAAACTCGCTTCCCAAGGCGACTTTGACCGCATCAGCGAGATTGCCAAACAGTATGTTACACTCAGATAAAATGAAGTGAAAAAGGATAAGTGTTAACTTATCCTTTTTTAAAAGAAAAATCCGAAGATGTTTGACCTTCTTCGGATTTTTTCTATTTTCCACAGTTTCATGTGATTCATCTAGATGATGAACAAATCAGTTGTTCTTTCCTCTGCGGAACAGATAAACCGCCCCAAGTAGCAATAGCCCTAGACTTGCCAAGATTGACTGACCTTCTCCTGTATGAGGGAGATTCTTTTGATCCGAATGGTTCTTTTCTTCTTCAGATTTTTCCTTTTCTTTTGAATCCTGAGTTTGTGGCTGAGCTGCTTTTTCTAACTTTTTAAAGACTTCCTGATCTGGCGCTGATTCCTGGGTTTCAGGATTGTAGTAGGCAACCTTATAGTCATCCCCTTCTTTTCGAATAGTATAGACTCCACGTTTCAAGACTTGGAATTGGTTGGAAATAGTAGAGACAGAATCATCATATTTCACAATGCCCCAAACTCCTTGTTTGGCATCATAAACAGACTGAAGGGTCTCATTGTTATCGATGAGGCTACTTTCTAACTCTTTTACCATTTGATTGAAGGTGGCACGATCCACGTTAGGGATGAGCATATAGCCATAAGAATCTCCATTTTGCTTATGAGCCTGACTAATCGTAAGAAATTCATTTTCGACTTCCTTGTCTGACTGTCCTTCATTGATATCCTTCCAAGATCCCTTTTGGACAGCCTTACTCATACTGATTGAACTCTTCTTAAAGAAAAAGTAACCAATATTCTTTTTCGAATTGGACGATTCTAAAAAGACACTTTGGGTTTCAGGATAATCCTTTTCTTGTTCTGGGAGGGAGGCTTCTTTATCATTGACATAGACTTTATATGGATCACTTGATTCCAGTTTTCTCTGGTCAATTGTAGTTGCAGCAGTATCTGTTGAAGTGTTCTGGATATTGCTTCCTAAAAAGGCAATCTTATCCTTCAGCATAAACCAGCTCTTATGAGCAGTCAATGTTTGATTCCAGTTAGTGAAATCCATGGTTGCTGTCGCATTGGCCTCATCTAGTTTGCTCGTTCCAACGAAAGCAGACGGTAGAACTTTACCTGTATCACTATCCAATCTCTTAGCATCCGTCTCTGTCGTACCAGGCATCTTATAGGGATTAACTGTTGGCCAGTAGCCATCGCTATAGTGACTCAAATCACCATTATAGAGATAGAACATCCCATCACTTGTATACCAACCACGTTTGTTTTCCTTGTTCATGTGTTCGTAATTCAAGGTACGACTGGAAAAGAGTGATAAGCCAAATCCAAACCCTTTCTCTGCATTGTACATAGCTGTTTTATCCATCTTGTTAAAGGCAGATAGGTAACTTGTTCTTGGAGTACTTGCGACTCCAGCATCGCTTAACAAGGATTGCATCAAACTGATATCCTTATAAGTCTTCAAATTCTTAAAGACATCATAATAACTATCTGATTGAACAATGGTCTTCACAAGACTCTGCAACCGTTGTTTGGTTTCTCCTTCAGACATATCCGCTATCCGGTGAATCCCTCTTAGTACTTCTACTGCGGCCACATGCCCCTCGCTATTTGCACGACTGATAGAGCGGCCACGACTCATATCCATCAGCTCTCCATTCACTAGCAAAGGAGCAAACGATTTATCAATCCAGTGGTACATGGTTTGCATTTTATCTTTATCGATTGGGCTCTTGGTCTTTTGAATAACTGGCAACAGTTGAGACAGGCCATCAATCAAGACATTTCCATAAGCACCCGTATAGGCAACATTGGTGTGGTCGATATAAGATCCATCCTGATAAAAACCTTCGCCTTGGTCTACCAACTTAAACACTTGCTCAATCGAACGAATGGTAGAAGAAATTTCTTGGTCATCCTTGCGCAGTAAACCAGCTATTACTTTTACCCTTCCCATATCCACTAAGTTTCCACCTAGGGCCTTAAATGGGTTATCAGTCGTCTTTCGGAAATGTTCGGGATCTGGCACAAATTTTTCAATCACATCTGTATATTTTTTTATTTCCTCATCTGAGAAGTATTCTTTCATCAGAGACAAGGTATTGTTGATGGCACGAGGTGTACCGATTTCATAATCCCACCAGTTCCCAACAATGCTCTTTTCACTATTGTAGACATGTTTATTCATCCATTCCATGGAATCCCTAACTGTTCGAATGACGGTTTCATCTTGATAATAACGAGAAGAAGGATTGGTCACTTGCTTGGCCATCTCCTCTAATTTCCGATAAGTGGCAGTCAGATTCGCAGACGTTTTATAATTTGAAAATTTTTCCCACAAATAGGTGCGGTCCGCCTGACTTGAAATACTGGATAGGCTATCAGCTACCTTTCCTTCCAGCTCCTGGTTTAACTTGGCCATCTGTTCATTTTTAGAATCATAGTATTGATTCCCAGCGATGATGCCATTCCAGTCATCCAAACGGTCTGTGTATGCATCCTTAACAGAGGCTAGAATCTTCAAAGGAATCTTTTTCACTTCCTTGCCATCTTTACTGATAATGACATTGGTTGTCCCTTCCTTAAGAGGTTCTAAAATTCCATTTTTGACTGAAGCAACGTCAGGATTTTCTACCTTATAAGTATAGTCCGCAAGAGCAAAGACATGTTTTTTCCCAATTGGTAAATCAATCTTTTCCTCAAGCTGTTTATCTGTTTGAGAATCCTCAGAAGGCTGGTCTGCTACCTCTACCAGCTCAATATCCTTAAAGGAAACAGTCCCTGTTCCCGTTTCATAGAATAACTCCAGCTTGATTTTATCAACATCTAAAGTCGGGCTATAGTCTGCTTCAATAGTCTGCCAGTCCTTTGTTCCCGACATTGTTGCAGAATTCCACAATTGCTTGTCCTTACCACTTTCCTCAATGATGCGAACCTTAGCAATCCCCACTTTATTATCTGTTTTAATCTTGAAACGCAGTTTATACTTTTTCTTAGCTTCAATAGGGACTATACGGTGAACTACTGCCCTTAGTTTCTCAGAACTTGAGATAGTGACAGCCCCATCCTTGGCTTCAATGACTCGAGTTGAGGCACCTGAAGAACTATTCTTCTGGTCTACCCAAGCTGACCACCCCTTAGCTTTGCTTCCTGTCCAAGGACTGCTTCCGTTCTCCGTCTGACTAAAATCACCATTTTCAACTAAATTTTTGGTATCCCTTTGCTGATACTGAACTTCCTTCTGGCTTTGCTGAATGGTATTCGTAGTCGTTTCTTCCGCTCCAACTGTCATATAATGGTTTAATAAAAATCCCGATAAAACAAGTGAAGACAAACTCACAATGAGCTTCTTTGTTTTTGTTTGCATGTGTACACTCCAATAAACATATTGTAAAATCAATAGGAACTAAATCTCAAATTAGAGATTTATAGCAACTGAGTAAACCGGTTTAATTAAATCATATCATTTTTAAAGTTATTTGTAAACGGTTTCTATCATATTGAGGGCTTATTCTTCAACAACTTCTCTCATCCAACTCGACGAAAAAAGTAAAAACTGTTACAATGTAGAAAAAGAAAAGAGGCCCTCATGACCAGTATATATGATTTTTCCGTTTTAAACCAAAATAACCAAGCAACTCCCCTGGAGAGCTATCGTGGCAAGGTTCTCTTGATTGTCAACACTGCTACTGGATGTGGTTTAACGCCCCAGTACCAGGGACTTCAAGAACTCTATGAACGCTATCAAGATCAGGGCTTTGAAATCCTAGATTTCCCTTGCAATCAGTTTATGGGACAAGCACCCGGCAGCGCAGAGGAAATCAATAGCTTCTGCAGCCTACACTATCAGACAACTTTTCCTCGCTTTGCCAAGATCAAGGTCAACGGCAAGGAAGCAGATCCTCTTTATGTTTGGCTAAAAGACCAGAAAACTGGCCCGCTAGGAAAACGAATCGAATGGAATTTTGCTAAGTTTCTCATTGGTCGAGATGGGCAAGTCCTTGAGCGCTTCTCTTCCAAAACAGACCCCCAAACCATCCAAGAGTCTCTCCAGAAAATACTCTAATTTCTTTTCAAAACGTATCCTTTTATTTAGTTTGAGCCCTGAAAGGATGCGTTTTTTCTTTAAAAAGTAACGGATTTTCTTTAATTTATATTTATTTTTTTGCTTTTTGCTATTGCAATTCTTTCATTAATTTAGTATATTTGTTATATTAAAAACTTTTAGTCATTTTAAGGGAGAAATGGCCTATTAAATTTTTTTATCTTAAAATGAAAGCGCTTTATAAACAGGAGGTAAGGTGGCTTACAAATTATCAGAGAGTTTTTTCATTAAATCAAGTTGTAACCAAGTCAGACTTGGGCTTGGGCAGTAGCTGACTGCCTTTCTAAAAACTAGGAGTATATTATGAATCGATACCTTTTTGAAAAAGGGCAAACATTTAGCATTCGGAAGTTGACTGTAGGTGTGGCATCTGTTATCGTGGGACTGGCATTTTTTGCTTCTGGGACCGTACGTGCAGACGAAACGTCTCCTGCCACGACATCCAATTTAGATCAGCAAATGAAACAAGTCGCAGATATAGAAGAGACCAAGGCTGAACCAGTCAAAGAAGAAGGTCGTGTAGAAGCTGAAAAACAAGAAACACCTGCTGCCGATACCAACAGTGCTGACTTGCTCCCTGAAGACATTCAGGACCGTGCCTATCCCGACACACCTGTCAAAGAACTCGATACGACTACTATCGTTGACCAGAAAGCTAGTCCAAAAGTAGAAACTAAGAGCATTCTAAAGGACAAGGAAGAAGCTCCAAAAGAAACTGAGAACGGAAACCGGGCTATTATTAACGGTGGTCAAGACCTCAAACATATCAACTACGAGGGACAACCTGCAACTGCTGCTACTATGGTTTACAGCACATACAATGCAGGGGAACAACGCTACCTCGTTTCAGGCTCAGGTATCTTCGTAGCACCTAACCTGATCCTTACCGTTGCTCATAACTTCCTAGAAGCCAATAAAGAAACTAGCGAAGGTCACATTCGTGGTGGAAAATCTGCCCAGTTTTACTATAACGTTGGTTCAAACAGCGAAAAGAAAAACTCACTGCCATCTTCTGGGACTACGGTTTTATTCAGAGAAAAAGACATACATTTCTGGAACAAGAAAGAGTTTGGAAAAGGCTATAAGAATGACCTTGCTCTTGTAGAAGCTCCTATTCCTCTTCCGATTGCTAGTCCAAACAAAGCAGCAACCTTTGCGCCTTTAGCGGAGCACAAAACACATCAGCCGGGAGAAGCCATCAGTACGATTGGCTACCCAACTGACTCAAGCTCAAAAGAACTGAAACAACCTATCCTAGCTGGTCAGCTTTACAAGGCAGATGGGACCATCCGATCTGTTGAGTCCTATGATGATAAGGGAACGACTGGTATCACCTACAAAACCACTTCTGTATCTGGTTTGTCTGGTGGCGGGATTGTCGATAGCCAAGGAAAAGTTCTGGGGGTTCACCAACACGGAACCGTTGACAATGGTGTCGCTGAAAAGGATCGCTTTGGTGGCGGACTCGTCCTTTCACCTGAACAGCTGAAATGGGTCAAGGACATGATTGCCAAATATGGTGTGAAAGGCTGGTACCAAGGAGATAACGGAAATCGTTACTACTTTACTGATGAGGGCCGTATGCTTCGGAATGAAACAGCTGTTATCGGAAGCAACGAATATTCCTTCAACCAAGATGGGATTGCTACCTTGACCAAGGGAGTTGAATACGGTCGTGTGGTTATCCAACACGAAGACGAAGAAGGAAATCTTGTCAAAGATAATGACACCTTTATCGAACAGACAGCTGTTGATTCGCCATTTGACTATAATTTCAAAAAAGAAATCGAGAAAACGGACTTCTATCAGAAGAATAAAGACAAATACGAAATTGTATCCATTGATGGCGTAGCAGTCAATAAACAACTAAAGGATACTTGGTCTGAAAATCACAATGTTGTCAGCAAAGCGCCTGCCGGTACACGTGTCATCAAGGTGGTCTATAAAGTTAACAAAGGCTCTTTCAAAGTTTACTACCGTCAAAAAGGAACCACTACTGAACTAGCGGAAGCGACAGTTGATAACAATGACGGTCAAGAGTATGACGTTTCCTTTGTCAACACCTTCCATGCAAAAGACATTGCTGGCTACCGTCCAGTAAAAGCTAGCTTGGAAGCAAGGATCCAACATAAAGGTGTGAATGAAGTCGTCTTTGAATACGAGCCAGTCGCTGATACGGCTAATCCAACGACTCCGACTCCACCAGTCGCTCATCCAGAAGATAAAGAAACTGAGATTGGCAATCATGGACCTCTTCCAAGCAAGGCTCAACTCGATTACCACAAGGAAGAATTGGCAGCTTTCATCCACTACGGAATGAACACCTATACCAATTCTGAATGGGGAAATGGGAAAGAAGACCCTCGATACTTCAATCCAACAAACTTGGATACTGACCAGTGGATTCGCACTCTGAAGGAAACGGGCTTCAAACGAACTATTATGGTTGTTAAACACCACGACGGATTCGTTGCTTACCCATCTAAGTACACCAACCATACCGTAGCTGCTAGCCCATGGAAAGATGGAAAGGGTGACCTTCTCGAAGAAGTTTCCAAGTCTGCTAGCAAGTACGACATGAACATGGGTGTTTACCTATCCCCATGGGATGCCAACCATCCTAAATACCATGTCGCAACCGAAAAAGAATACAACCAATACTATCTCAACCAACTGAAAGAAATCCTTGGTAATCCAAAATACGGAAATAAAGGGAAATTCATCGAAGTTTGGATGGACGGTGCGCGTGGTAGCGGTGCCCAAAAAGTAACCTATACCTTTGATGAATGGTTCAAATACATCAAAGAAGCCGAAGGAGATATTGCTATCTTCTCTGCTCAACCGACAAGCGTTCGCTGGATCGGAAATGAACGAGGTATAGCAGGCGACCCTGTATGGCATAAAGTCAAGAGAGCTAACATCACAGACGATGTGAAAAACGAATACCTCAACCATGGTGACCCAGATGGTGATATGTACTCTGTAGGGGAAGCTGACGTTTCGATCCGTTCAGGCTGGTTCTACCATGACAATCAACAGCCGAAATCACTCAAAGAGTTGATGGATATCTACTTCAAGTCCGTTGGTCGTGGAACCCCGCTCCTTCTCAATATTCCACCAAATAAAGAAGGGAAATTCGCAGATGCAGATGTGGCTCGCTTGAAGGAATTCAAGGCAACCCTAGATCAAATGTATGCGACTGACTTTGCCAAAGGTGCCACCGTAACAGCAAGTTCGACTCGTCAAAACCACCTTTACAAGGAAAGCCACCTCACAGACGGTAAAGATGACACCAGCTGGGCGCTCTCAAATGATGCCACAACCGGTAGCTTTACAGTCGATTTGGGGCAAAAGAGACGCTTTGACGTCGTTGAACTCAAGGAAGATATTGCCAAAGGTCAACGTATCTCAGGTTTCAAGATTGAAGTTGAAATCAACGGACGTTGGGTGACTTACGGCGAAGGTTCGACCGTTGGTTACCGTCGCTTGGTTCAAGGCAAGCCTGTAGAGGCACAAAAAATTCGTGTAACCATCACTGGTGCTCAAGCAACTCCAATCTTGACCAACTTCTCAGTCTACAAGACACCAAGCAGCATTGAAAAGACAGATGGCTACCCTCTTGGACTGGAATACCACTCAAACACAACGGCAGATACAGCCGGAACAACTTGGTACAATGAATCTGAAGGTGTTCGTGGCACTTCTATGTGGACCAATCAAAAAGATGCCAAAGTAAGCTATACCTTCACAGGAACCAAGGCCTATGTCGTCTCTACAGTCGATCCTGGTCATGGAGAAATGTCCGTCTACGTTGATGGTCAAAAGGTTGCCGATGTGCAAACTAAGAATGCTAGCCGTAAACGCAGCCAAAAAGTCTTTGAGACAGGCGATTTAGCACCAGGCCAACACACTATTACTCTTGTAAACAAAACAGGCGAACCAATTGCTACAGAAGGAATCTACACCCTAAACAATGATAGCAAAGGAATGTTTGAACTCGAGTCTACCAACTACGAAGTCGAAAAAGGAAAACCAGTCACTGTTAAGATTAAACGTGTTGGTGGAAGCAAGGGGGCTGCTACTGTTCGCTTCATCACAGAACCTGGAACTGGGGTTCACGGTAAAGTTTACCAAGATACAACTCAAGATGTGACCTTTAAAGATGGAGAAACAGAAAAGACTGTTACCATCCCAACGATTGACTTTACAGAACAAGCCGACTCTGTCTTTGACTTCAAAGCCAAGCTCACTTCTGTTTCTGATGGTGCCTTGCTCGGTTTTGCTACCGATGCAACCATCCAAGTGATGAAAGCTGAATTGCTGATCAAGGATCAAACAAGTTATGATGACCAAGCTAGTCAGTTGGATTACAGTCCTGGCTGGCACCATGAAACCAATTCGGCAGACAAGTACCAAAAGACTGAGTCTTGGGCTTCCTTTGGTCGCTTAACTGATGAGCAAAAGAAAAAGACAACTGTCACAGCCTACTTCTACGGTACTGGACTTGATATCAAGGGCTATGTCGATCCAAATCATGGTATCTACAAAGTCTTCCTAGATGGCAAAGAAGTTCCTTACCAAGAGGGCATGGGAAATGCGTCAACTATTGAGGGCAAGAAATACTTTAGCGGTCATGCAGCCCAACGCCAAGGCAATCAAACGCTGGTTAGCCTAAAAGGTCTGGACGAAAACTTGCACGCAGTCACCCTTCAACTCGATCCTGATCGAAACGATTTGTCTCGAAATATCGGTATTCAGGTAGACCAATTTATCACTCGTGGCGAAGGCAGCGAACTCTACAGCAAGGCAGATATCATCCAGTCTATCTCTAAATGGAAGGATGATCTGTCAAACTTTGATCCAGCAGGTTTGAAAAATACAGCTACTGCACGTCAAGCTTTCCAAGCAAATCTAGAAAAATTGAGAAACCAACTCAGTGCTGATGCAGTGGATGTTCAAGAAGTCATGTTGACTGTCAGCGCCTTACAAGATATCCTGTCCAAGGACGAGAACTATCAAAGAGGGCAAGAGGAACCTAGTCCAGATCAACCTGAACAGCCTGAAGAACCTTCTAAACCTGATCAACCAGCTGAGCCAAAACAACCGGAAATTGAGTATGATAAGGCTATGGACAGCTTGACAAAAGCTATCGAGAAAAAAGTCGCTGAGCTTGGATCCAACAAGGAAGCTAAGAAGAAATTATTAGAAATTGCTGACCAAGCCATTGCTGCAATCCAAGAAGCTAAAACTCAGGAAGCAGTCAATCAAGCACTAGAAACCGCTCTCGAACAAATCAACAAACTCGAAGCGGCTCAGCCTGAGAAACCTGCTCAACCTGAGAAACCAGCTCAGCCTGAAAAACCAACTCAACCGGAAACTCCGGCTCAGCCTGAAAAGCCAGCGCAACCGGAAAAACCAACTCAACCTGAGAATCCAGTTCAACCTGAAAAACCTGCTCAACCGGAAACTCCGGCTCAGCCTGAAAAGCCAGTTCAGCCTGAAAAACCAACTCAACCGGAAACTCCGGCTCAGCCTGAAAAACCAACTCAACCGGAAACTCCGGCTCAGCCTAAAAAACCAACTCAACCGGAAACTCCGGCTCAGCCTGAAAAACCAACTCAACCGGAAACTCCAGCGCAACCGGAAACCCCAGCGCAACCGGAAAAGCCAGTTCAGCCTGAAAATCCGACTCAACCGGAAAAACCAGCGCAACCGGAAACTCCGGCTCAACCGGAAAAACCAATTACTTCTTCAAGTCCTGAGGAAGGGGTTAAAGACCTTGTCTTTACACTTCCAAGCTTAGAAATCGTCAATAAGGTCGTACCGTTCAAGACGATTCGTCGCGAAAACCCACAATTAGACAAAGGAAAAGAGCAAGTTCTATCAGAAGGGAAAGACGGTCTCTTAGTCGAGTATGTTGAAGTGGACGGTGACAATCGCAAGGTTCTCCAAACAGAAGCAACTCCAGCTCAAGATCGAGTGATTGAGGTAGGTAGCAAACAAAGCTCAGTTGGAACAGAAGCGCCACCAGTTGTGACTCTTCCTGAGTATGTTCTACCAAGAGAGACTGAAAAACCTGCGCCAGCCGTAACAGATAATTCATCATCAAAAGATGAAAAAGCTCCTGTTACAGCTACAGTCAAAGAAGACAAGGAAAGACTACTCCCTGCAACTGGGGAACAAGAAGCAAGTGCCTTCCTCTTCTTGGCAGCCATTACTTCTATCTTGTCTCTCCTCATCTTCCAAAAGAATTTCAAAGACTAATAACCCTCTTTGATTGATTCTTTCTAATTATTCAGTTCCCCCGTTGAGAAGACCGTTTGGTCTTCTCTTTTTCTATCTGTAAAATTAAAAAACATCCACAAATGTACATGGATGTTTTGGTATGACTCTATAAAGTAAGATGATCATTGAGAATAGCTGTTCTCAAATCCAACCACGTTTTCAAGTAAACGTTCATCCAAAAAAGAGAGTCCCCCTTGTCTTATCTCATCAGAACTACCATCATAAGTTCTGCAAGAACTCCACAGATAAAAGATGGTGTTTCGAATTCCTATACCATGAGATTTTCTGACGCTCACAAGCCATCTTTCCTAAATCAAACTTTCCTCTTCCACACCTAGATCTACTGACTACTATTTTTGACTCCAGCGTATGCATAGGTTCGATTTCTGGGACACTCTTTTTCCGTCACCACCCTAAAATAAAAGCGATGCTCCCGCCCATCCTTGGCATTTTCCTTGTTTAAGACAAAGTAGTTCTTCTGATTCATAGCCATGGTGCGTAGGATATCATCGATCAAAAAAGTCAAGGGAACATTCATAGCAGAGTATTTTTGAAAATCCTCTTCAAAGCGGATATAACTATCTGAAAAATAATCCATCTGCAGTTTGTTTTCATACAAGTCTTTTCTAGTCATACACTCCCTCCTCCCACAGTCGAATTTCGAGGACATCTACTACCTCTACCAGCCTATAGCCCTCATTGGTCCTAATAGATAGAGTTTGAGGTGATAATTCGCTTACCTCACCAATGATCGTGGTTTTATGCCTTCTTTCCTTGACCACAAAGCATCCCTTCAGTTGCCCTACATAAAGCTGCGAAAGCAAGAGTAGCTTCTCAACGGAATTCAAACTCGTCGAAAAAGCAACCCGATTTCTTTCTTCACTGAGTGAACTAGTATGCTCTGAGAGGAAAAAGCCCATCCACTTCTGCATCCCTGGATCTTGATAGTCACGCGCAGATTGAAAGGGTAAATAAGAACGATCAATCATTTTAGTCCATCTAATCCTCCAGCAGAATGCCCCCCAATCAGCTTGCTTCTGGCAAGACTCCTAGAGGCTTCTTCCAGTGCATTGGCCTTTAAGAGGGAGGTAAAACCAAATTGTTCCCGAATGGCATCAATAGCCGTCTGGAGCCTTTCTTCTTTTTCTAACTTGTCAACATCATCAAAGAGGGAGATCAAGCCAAAGGACTCGTCCACAAATCCTGAATAGTTGACTCCGACACTTCTGATCGCTCCAGAAGTGTATTTATTATGAAATAGCTTCAAAACATAATCCGTTAAGATAGCTGTATTATTGGTCGGTTCGACCTTCATTTGTGTGTGAATAGACGACCTGACCTCCAGTTTAGAGAAACCAACATAGAGAGAGACAAGGGTTGTTTTCTTGCCCGCCCTTCTCAGTCTAATAGCCACCTGCTCCGCCATTTCTCGGAGAATAATTTCGATATCCCGTAGCTTCACGTAGTCTCTCGGCAAGATTTGAGAATTTCCTAACCCTTGAGACTTGGCTTTATAGGGCTTATGAACATTGCTCTCATCAATCCCGTTAGCATGAAACCACAAACGCAGGCCAGCCTGACCAAGTGTTTTCTGTAGCTGGTCTGGATTACTGGTGGCCAATTCTCTGATGGAAAAAATCCCCAGAGCATGCAAGCGTTTCTCCATCCGCCTGCCAATCCCCCAAAAGTCCGTCATCTTGGGAATGGCCCAAACCTTCTCTTCCACATCCTGGTAAGACCAGTTGGCCCTCATGGTCGGAGTGTGCTTGGCCTCATTATCCAGAGCCAACTTGGCCAGTAAGGGGTTGGCATTGGACATACCCACTGTAGAGTAGATCCCTGTCTGCCTCCAAATATCCCTCTGGATGCGAGCAGAAAGCATATCTAGCTTGTCTTTGCGAGAGATACTCTTGTCTGGGATGAAATAGTTGAGCGAACTAGTCAGATCGATAAAGCCCTCATCGATAGAGTAGGGATAAATATCATCTGGACTACCATAGTTTTGAAAGATTCGCTGGATTTCCATATTGACCGCTATGTATTCATCCATCCTAGGTGGCACAACCAAAGTCACTTGAGCCCAATCTTCGATGTAGCGAACATAGTCTAAGTCAGTAGGCAAGCCTTGCTTTCGAGCATTGTAATAGGAAAATTTGCGCGTTTTGATATCAAAAGGCAGATCATAGGCCCGGCCAACATTGGACTTGCCAAAAATCTTCTTAAACATGGGAGAGGAAGCTAAGATAAGGCCAGTAGAATTATCCGCGCGACTCATGACACAAAGCGAGGTCTTCAGCGGATGCAAGCCCCGTTTCACACACTCAACGCTGGCATAAAAAGATTTCATATCGACAAAGGCAATATCACTTTTGGGCTCTCTGGAATAATCAAAGTAGCCCATAGGCTAACCCTCCATCGGCACAAAATTCCCAACGATAATCCCCACAATCCGAGGATCTTCCTCATAGGAGATGAAAATGTCCTTATATTTAGGATTGATCGATACCAGACGCAGGCCATCTTCCTCCCGATAGACCCGTTTAATATAGGTCTGGTTGTTACAAACTACTGCATAAACTGCCCCATCATAGTCAAATCCTGTTTCCCGAATCAGAGCCACTGAACCATTTTGATATTTAGGTTCCATAGAGTCCCCAGATACCCAAGATGCAAAATCATGGGCCAACTCCTCGTTAAAGTAGACCGTATCAAAATTCTGGTCACCGTAGACCGAAGCCCCAATCCCTGCTGACATGCGTTCATAGACACGGTACTCGTAGAGGCGCTCTGGCATGGTCGTCACCTTCTGTGTTTGTTCCTCTTGAGCCAGGTTGCGAGCATAGAGCACAACCTTGTCCTTCCCTTGCTTGGAGAGGCTATTGTAGAGACGAACAATCTCGATCTGAGTAAAATAGCCTTTTGCCACCTTTAAAATATTCTCTAGCTGAGCAACCTTCTCCTTGGATGGTTCCTTAATTCCACGTTCCCAAGCCGAGTAAGCCTGAAAACTAATCCCTAATTCCTCTGCAATTTCCTTCTGTGTCAATTTTAACTCTTTTCTCCGAGCTTTGAGTTTTTCTGGTTGGTACATGATTCACCCCCTAGTGTGATGTTTTATTGAGAATATCTCTCTTAGAAAAACAAATCGACGGTTGAGCTTACATCTCTAAAACTCAACCAATTTGGTTTAGTTTTATTATATAAAAAAAGTGGACGATTGTCCACTGGGAAAATCAAATTTTAACAGACACAACTGGAAATTATGAACAAAAAACTGACCTAGACCTAGCAACTCCTACTCTAATTTTTGCAACAGCTTTACAACTTGACGATTTTCAATCTTCACATAGTATACACCACTATCACTGACAAGTTTATCCTCTTTATACTTAGCAATTTTGACAGCATAAAGACCGCGTGGTAGGGGTTGGTTGGCAAAAAATTCCTTCATGAGCGCTTCAAGCTCTTTTAGATAGTCATCATACAAGAGATCTCTTTTTTCTTTTGGAACGAAATACTGAAATTCAAATGTTGGTATAAAAATCTCTTTTTGGAACAGATATTGAGCATCCATTGGATACATTCCTTGCAGAGCTTGGCCCTTGCTTTGATTTTCCTCTAATATTTCATTATAAAGATAGATATTATCAGATTGGTTATTAAATTCAAAACCAATACCTTGATACTTCAAATCAGGAAGTTGAGGATCTTTGATTGAACTGTCCAGTGTTTTTAAAAACTCGCTGGTTCCTGGACTAACTTCAATCCCTAAATAGGCTAATTCTGGGAAAACATCATAAATTTTTTTATCATTTTTGTGATCAACCTCTGCATCTGTCTTTCCATATGTTTCACTTTTCGAAAAGCGAGTATAGTATTTAAATCGAGTTTTAACCTGATAGGTTTTTCCAGCTATATTTTCACTATAGGTACCATGGATTATAAATCCTCCCACACTTGTATAGTTTTTCTCGTATTTTTCTAACTCAAACTGTCCTGTAAGACCGTAATTTTGATAAGAACGATGCACAGCTTGCTCAATCTCAGTTCGACTTGCATGGGCAAACAGCCCCCACATATCCATTAGAGAAAAAATCGGACTGAACACTGTGAAGATTACCATTGGGATCACTATGGATAAGCAACCTATTAATAGCCAATTTCTTTTCTTGGCGTTTCCTTCAGATTTTTTAGCAGTTTTCTGTTTCCTTTTTAAGATTAGAATGAGCAAAACCAAAAGCACTAATACTAATAAAACCAAGCTACAATCTCCTTTTACTTTGGACAGTTGTTAACAGGTAGATAGGAGACTGACAGAAATACTCGTCTCACCTGCTAACTTATCCTGAAATCCATAAACTCGTCTGAAACGAGGAGCAACCCTTGTCTCATTATACCACATGGGCGATACCGTGAGAAGATGAGAGAAGCAAAAGAAAACCACCTGAATTTGTTTCAGGTGGTTAGCTTCATGAGACTAGAAATAGTATCTATAGACCTTTATCTCTTTTTAGACTTCTTGACGTATTCCTTGTACATTTTTGACTTCTTTCCATACCACTCTTCGATGCTATAGCCATACTCTTCACGGTATTTCTCTTGGTTTTTATTAACTTCATTAAGATTAAATAGTGAAGAGAATGTTGATTTACTCAATGATATTAAGATAATAATGAGAAAGATTGGAGCGATGGGTGATATAGCCAAAAGTAAATGAGCAAGTAAATTTTTAAACCCTGAAATAAGAATACCAGCAATAAAATTTATAAACCATAAAGCCAAGATAACATTTGTATATTTCTTTATTTTCTCCTTGTCAATATCAAAAACTCTAGTATATGACTTTGTTATGAGACTATAAATAATATAGACAACTGCTACGGAATAAGCTAGCCAATAAATAATCCGAATGATTAAAAAAGGAACAAAGAATTGCAAGCCTAAAAATAGTCCAAAAATGCTTAAATGAATAAGAGTGAATAAGACGAGTAAATTGAGTATATAAGCATAAATTCTATTTCTTTTTGAAATGATATACATAATCATATACATCGCCCAATAAACAAAAAATGAAATACCAAAAACTTTTTCTGGGATGATTAGTTGATACTCTAATTCAGTAAGCGGCTGCAAAAAAGTTATACTATTCTTACTCATATATATTCCTGAACTAATCGCAAGATGAGGTGCAAGTATACATAAACCAAGAAATAATGGCATTACGAAAATCATTACTAATATATTCCATCCTCGCGTTGTTTCTAGTGCTTCATTAATATCTTTTTGCTTTTCTTCCATTTATTTTCTCCTATTATCCAAACCAGGATGAGGCCGCCTTCAGACCACCATTGAAAAAATCAGAAACATTCTTGCCCACACTTTTGACGGTCTCCAAGCCCTGGTGGATTCCATTTCCGATAGACTCCACTCCTGATTCTACCACGTCCACAGCACCATAAGCAAAATTTTTAACTCCGTCATAAACAGACTTTTTAAATTCTGGTGCAACTGCAGAACCGATAAGATTAAGCGTTCCTAAAGCAAAGCCAGCGAGGGCTCCAAATGCTGGAACCCCTCCTAGTGCTCCTGCCTTAGCTCCTAGCCACATACCATCTAAGGGACCAACATTAGATATGGTATCAATGGTACCACCGATCACAGACTTCCCGATTTTCCCTACAGCCGTCTTGGGATCGTTACCAAACAGAAACAATATTCTTCTCCATTATACCACACGAGCGATACCGTGAGAAGATGAGAAAAGCAAAAGAAACCCACCTGAATTTGTTTCAGGTGGTTAGTTTCATGAGACTAGAAATAGTCCCTATAAACCTTTATCTCTTCTTAGACTTCTTGACATGGTCCTTGTACATTTTTGACTTCTTTCCATACCATTCTTCGATGGTATAGCCATACTCTTCACGGTATTTCTCTTGATTTTTATTGACTGTATTCAAGTTCTCTAGAGTTACTACATTGGATTTAAAAAATGATACCAAAAATAGGCCTAAGAAAATAGGTGAAATCGGTAATAAAGCAAGCAACAAATGTGCCAGAAGGTTATTAAGACCATGGGTAAAGAGATTGATTCCAGACATCAACAACCATAAGAACAAAATAACATTCAAAAATTTTTTAATATTTAGAGAAGCAAAAAAATCTTTTTTAGCGCGTTGCTTAGTAACAAGGATATAGATAAGGTAAATCAGTGATAAGACAAAACCTATCCAGTAGACGATACGAACTGCTACTAGAGGGATTAGATACAAGGCGGCTATAAACAAACTATAATATAAAATTACGAGCAAAAATAATTGAAAAATCTGAGTCATTAAATAGGCTTTAATGCGATTTCTTTTCGTAATGATATAACAACAAATAAAATAACACCAACAAAACAAGAATAGAAAACCAAAGAAACTATCTGGGGGAATGAGACCTTTTTCAACTGATGTCAATTGCGTAACTAGTTCATGTCCAGCTTCACTAGCCATTCGAAATAGGTTTATCGGTAAAGATGTCCCAAGCATAATCATCAATGAAAAAAAAGGCGCTACAAAAATTATCTTTACTAAGTTTAATCTTCGAGTTGGATCGAGTGCATCATTAATATCTTTTTGTATCTTATCCATTTATTCTCTCCTATTATCCAAACAAGGATGAGGCGGCCTTCAGACCACCATTGAAAAAATCAGAAACACTCTTGCCCACACTTTTGACAGTCTCCAAGCCCTGGTGGATTCCTTTCCCGATAGATTCCACTCCTGATTCTACCACGTCCACAGCACCATAAGCTAAATTTTTAGCTCCGTCATAAAAAGCCTTTTTCTGTTCAGGGAAGAATACAGATCCTGCAAGATTAAATGTACCTACTACAAGACCAGTGATGGCTCCAGCAACCACATTCCCCCCCAAAGCAGTTCCTGCCTTAGCTCCAAGCCACATACCATCTAGGGGGCCAACGTTAGAGATGGTATCAATGGTACCACCTAGCACAGACTTTCCAACTTTTCCTACAGCTGTCTTGGAATCGGTCTTGGAATTGTTATAGTTCTTATAGATATTGACTCCCTCTTCCACGGTCAATACACCCCAACCTACAATTTCTCCCCCGATTTTAAACTTGTCACTTTTTATAAAATCCTTTGCTATATTACCAAGCCCTGTTGCATACTCTCCCATTAGAAAAGATGCTGCTGTTTTGACGTGTTTGAATCCCTTTGTAACAGGCCCTACAAGCTTACTTAACTTACTAACCCATTTAGTGCTTTTTAGTGCATCGGGCAGATCCATCATAAAGGTTAATACTTTTTCTACCAACGGGGAGCTTTGAAGGGCTTGACCTATTTCTTTACTATATAAGAGTGTTTGAAATGATATTCCCTTACCACTTCCTGTATATAAAGTGTCTAGTAATTTCGAAAAATCATCAGCACCCTTGATTCTATCTGCCGCAGCTTTCGCCCACTTACCAAGATCTTTGACATCTATCCCAAGGATTTTAGCGATTGCTTCTTTTTCACCTATTCCTGTCAAACTGGATATAAAAGCAAGAAAACTCTCTCTCGCTTTTATCACCTCTGCTTGTGAACTAATATTTCGGTCAATTGCAGAAATAGCTGATGCAACCGTTTGAGAGTCTGCTCCTTTTGAAACATCCAAAAACTTGGCGCTATACTGTTTATCTAGACTCACCACTCCATTTAGAGGATTGCTATCTCCTTCCGAGGACATCTTCGTTAGTTGTGTCTCATATTCTTTCAGAGTTTCTAATTTGCTCTTAGCGTTCGTATAAGAGGCAAAGCCTTCTACAACACTGATATCTTGTTCATCCAGTGTATCAATATTCGCACTAACCTTACTTAAAAAATTATTTTCAACATCAGTAATCAAATCTGAAACTTTCCCCTTAAGCTCACTTGATTTACTGTAATACTCACTCATTGGAATTGTAAATACTCCATCAGCCATGCAAATCCTCCTTATTTCTGCTCATCCACTATCTTCTTAGCATCTTCATCTGCTTTTTTGATGATCTCTTCTACTTTTTTCGCATTTTCATTGGTCGTATGCCAATTAGTCTTTGCTTTTGTTAATTTTGCAGTTAAATCATTAATTGCAGTTTCCAATGCAGTAGCTGCTTCACCCTTAAGATTTGAACTAACGGATGTTTTAACATTCCCTAATTCTGTAATCAGGTTATCAAACCCATCCCCAATTTTTTGTAACTCATCTTGAAACTGTTTATGTTGATCTGCGATATATTTTATTTCTGCCATAATCTATCCCCCTTCACTCAAAATGAAACAGAAGATTCAGCAGACGAAATCTCTTCAGCAAAACTTTTTGCACTTTCAGACAATACAATGCATTCTGCCACTAAGAGCTTTTGGTTTTTTAATTCTGAATCTACTTTATTAAATAATTTAGTATAGCCGTCCCCCAACAAATCACTTTGAAATAAACTAAATTGGGAAGCAGAAGTTGTCACACTTTTTGTATAATTATCAACGTTTTGTATCAATTTCTCAACCGATGATACAAATGTTTCTTTGTCCATCTTGATAGTAGTCATGTTACCCCCTAATAAACCATACCCAATAGATAATCACGTACACTCGAATCCAAATCAGCTTGGCTAATAGAATCATATACTAGAGCTTTATTGTTTGCCGAATCTTTTGAATCGTACACCATGCCCAATCTCCAACTATTTAAAGCAACATCAAGATCAAACATCGCTTGAATTTGGGATATTCTCCCATCAACCTCACTAAGAAAACTTGCCTTTTTGGCAGAAATATCTGCACAGTCGGCCTTAATTGTTAGAACATAATCATCAAACTTCGAATCAGCATTACCTTCCCAACCAGAAATATCTGTAGAAACACCTGATACACTATCTGTTGTATCTCCTTCTGTTATGGCAGTTTTAAAAGTATTCAAAGCAGCAATTCTTTCCTTATAATTCATCTACGACCACCTCCGTCAGAGTTTTGTTTAATCTATTTTCTTTTTAGGGATCGTAAGAGACTTCTCCCAATTTTGATAAATTTCTATGAAACGTTCTTCCTCTTCATCCACAAAACCTTTGAAAACAACTCGATCAATATTTTCTTGATTAAAGAATATTGTATTATTTGGATTGATACCACTTGGGTAAAGACAACCCATATAATCTACAAACATCTCAGAGTTTGTTTCCTGATCCTGGTAAACGACCCCACGACCGATAACCATGAGTTTTTCTGTTCCTTCTTTTAAATACACTACTGTTCCTAATGGGTAAAGTTTTTCTGACATAATTTATTCCTCGATTTCTTGTTTGATTAATTTTACTTTTTGAGTTCTTCCTTTATCATAAATGTAGGCTTGATCCCACTCTAATTTTTTCTCTCTATTATTTGAATTGTGTTCCACAATTGATTGATCATATAAACGCATAGCAATAACTGCTGTTGTAATATTTTCCTTAATGACTTTAATCACAGGATTTACCTTAAAGAATACTGATTTTGAACCCGCAGTAATAAAGTGCAGACCGTATTTATAAGCATTAATATACAATTGATAAAATTCATCTTCAGATATAGAAACTTTTTCAACAAAAGAAGTCAGGTCCGGTATAACGATGAAAGTTTGAACATCTTTTGGAGTTTCTTTTCTGTTTGTTATCTCCTTATCAAGATTACTAAATAGATCTAAGATTTCTTCTCCTGAAATATATGCATTTGCCTTTTCTTTTAAGAATGAATACTCTTCGTTAGAGTCTACTAACAATACATGACCATTGTCTAGACAGTGATTAATTACACTAACTAGATGACAAATTGAATACTGAAGAGATTGCTTGCTTTCTGATAAAACTACAATATTTTTTAATGTAGATAGATTAATTGGGATAATCTCAGCTTCCTCGCAACTAATTGCAATCGGTAATGCATGATTTTGAATCGCTTCTTGAGTTGTAGGCAGATTGAGAAATACATCCATCGTCAACTCCTCTGGCACCATCGGAATGGCACTTGGGCGCTGGCCGGTCCAGGCTTCTTGGAGGGAAGCGACTTCCTGACGTAGGTTGTTGAGAACTTGGGTGTCATTGGCTCCATAAACTGGGAGTGCCAGCTGGATGACATCCACCTCTTCACGCTTCATAAGGGCACGTCCCTTGATATCTTCCATAGTCATAGCAAGTGGTGTAGAGCCCACGATTGCCCGCACTTCACCTGCCTCATTTTGTGGCAGGCTCAACTGGTGCTTGAAGTTCGAGTAGAGCTGAGCACGAAGGTTGGTTTGACGACCGGCTGTCATCAAGAGGTGAACCCCGATACTGAGACCTTCACGAGAGATACGCACCAAGAGCTTGAAGAGTTCCGCCTCATAGGCTTCTTCCTTGAAGGCTTCATAGCTATCTAAGAGGATGACGATAGCCGGCTCTTCCTGACCACTGGCCTGACGGTAGAGGTCTAAGGTCCCAACACCATAGTCCGCAAGGAGTTTCTTACGACGGTTGAGTTCGCGCTCCATGATTCGTACAAACTTAGAGATTTTCTCCGTTTGGTCCAAAAGCATTGTATCTGCCACCTGTGGAAGCTTGGACAATGGAGCCAAACCATTGGTACCAAAGTCCATCAAGTACATGGTAAGAGCCTTGGGACTGAATTTGCGAGCCAAGTCCATACCAGCAGTCTGAAGGAAGGTGGTCTTTCCTGTACCCGGACTTCCGTAGAGGAGGATATGACCATCCTTGGAGAGATTGATAGAGACAGCTTCCTGCTTCTGGGCCTGCGGGATATCCGCCATCCCCAAGAGGACAGAGAGTGGTTTCTCTTGTGTCCAGGCTACTGTCGGTTGCACTTCTTCCAGTTCGTCTAGTGCGATTCGCTCTTTGAGCGGTGGCAACCATGGCTGTGGTACTGGAGGAATCTCTTGTTCTTCACACAAGAGCTGGATATGGTGCACTATCGCATCCAACTCTGTCGGAACTTCCTTGATCTCATCCACATCTTCTAAGCCTGACAAGTCTTCATTCAAAATCTCATATTGGCCCAATTCATTGATCAAGTAGATGGTGTGGTCCTCGATCCCCATATCGTCCTTGTCCGGCTGGTAATCTGCCCCTGACCAGGCTGACTGGAAGAGTTCATAGACTTCGTTATTTCCGACCTGTAGATAGGCACGACCTGTCTGGGTGATCTCGGCCGCGTCCGGTGTATGAAGCATTTCATTCGAGTCCGAACGGTCCGCCACCTTAAGGGCAATCTTAAAGCGAGAGTTGGACCAGATCTGGTCATCCACCACACCAGATGGCTTCTGAGTAGCTAGGATCAAGTGGACCCCGAGGGAACGTCCGACACGCGCGATGGATACCAGCTCCTTGATAAAGTCTGGCTGGTTGACCTTGAGCTCTGCGAACTCATCTGAGATGAGAAAGAGATGAGGGAGCGGTTCTGTCGCTTCTCCGTTTTTAAATTTCTTCTGGTATTGATTGATATGGTTGACTTCGAACTCTCCAAAGAGTCGTTCACGACGATGGATCTCCGCATTGATCGAAGCCAAGGCCCGCATAGATTGGGCACCATCCAAGTTGGTAATCGTCCCCAAGAGGTGAGGCAGGTTTTTAAAGAGATTGGCCATCCCACCACCCTTATAGTCAATCAGCAAGAAAGCCACATCATGAGGGTGGAAGTTAACAGCGAGGGATAGGATATAGGATTGGATAGTTTCCGACTTCCCTGAACCAGTCGTTCCTGCGATCAAACCATGAGGTCCATGGGCTTTTTCATGTAGATTGAGCTGAACCAGGTCATCCTGACCACGCAGACCAATTGGCACAGCCAAACTCTTGTAAGGTGCGTTCTTTTTCCAACGGCTCGATACCTGCAAATCCTCAAAGGTCTCCGCCCCATACATTTCCATAAAGGTCACAGAATCTGGGATGGAACTCTTAAGATTTTGGAGGTGATTGAGCGGTGCCAAGGTACGGGCGATCCGCTCCTTGTCATAATCTGCTGGGAAATGGTCCAAACGGAAGTCCGTCTCTTTCAAAACTCCTTCTTCCATGACCAGTTGGCCTGTATTACGGTCCTTGATATTGATCACTGTCTGGATGTTCTCAGACAAGGAACTCATGACATCCTCTACAAAGATGAGAGAGCAGCCTAATTCCGTTGGATCTTCGGTAAAGAACTCCATGATGATATGATCCAAAATCAACTTTTCATCGGTCACTAAAACCACGTAATGGGGATGGAAGAGGGTGCTCTCCTTGTGGGTTGCTTCTTCCTTTTGACTACGGCGTAGTTTCAAGATTTGGTTCAAACTATTCAGAACTTGGTCCCGTGTTCGTTGATTGTAGACAAAACCGCGGACATTGAGTTCTTGCAGTTTAGCATGAGGTAGCCAACGCATCCAAGACCATTGCTCTTTTTCCTCTTCAGGTAAGATCGTAATAAACTGCACATCATGATAAGAATGGAAAGTCGCTAGCTGCATCACCAAAAGCTGCAGTTGTTCTAGGACAAGATTTCTAGGTCCAATATAACCCACCGGTCCATGGCTAAGGTTTGCCGGGATTGGCATATCTGGGATCTTTTTGTGACGACTATAGAGAGCGTAACCCTCTTCTTCTAGAGCATCCTTCTTACCGCTACGCTCCTGTTGACCGTATTTCAAGTCATAGCTAGTCGGCATTTTCCCGAGTCCCAAACGATAGTATAAAAAGTCAAAATGCAAGGGAGTCTTTTCATAAATCCGGTGATTGTAACTCTCAACCAAGTCCGTCAATTCTAAAATCGTTGGAAAATGATAGTGCATCCCTTCTTTTTGTTCTCGTTCCAGACGAGTCAATTCCTTGACCTTATCTTTCAGGTAAAGACGATAGAGATCGACCCGTTCCTTCTTATCAGCCTTGTACTTTTTACGATTTTTGATGAAACCACGGATAGAAAAAATCATTGTGGTTATGGACATCCCTACTGTCGCAAGAATATAGATCCCTCGAGGTTGAATCAGGGTGATCAAGACGGTTACTCCGACCATCATCAAAGGAGGAACGATCAGCTTTAACAGTTCATCACTCGGCTTAACCGGCTCCTGGCCTGGGGGATTGATCAAGATTTTATCCTCGCTACCACGATAGATGATCCGTGGAGAACGATGATAATCTGGATAATCTTCATAAAAACCATATCGAGATGGTTCTCTCAGAGTCAGTTGTGGCCCAACTTGGGCAGGACCCTGGACCCATACTTCATCAGGATAGAACTTGATCGTCACCGCCCCTAGACTCAACTCATCTCCAAAACCAATCAATTGCTGGTCCATTTGTTCCAGATGATTGTTTCGATAAAATGCGCCTTTTAGTCGAGTTAGCGTCCATTGATTTTGGGATTTTTGAAGTAAGAGTTCAACATCTCCATCTAGTGTGATCAACGCACCTCTTTGAGAGCCAATCTGAAACTCTGATAAATCCAAAAGGTCATAAACCCTTGGCTCCCCTTCTCGGAGATAAAAGACGACCTCACCCAAACGCAGACCATCTTTCAAGAGTCCTGCTTCATCGTCGTACTGATAAAAGACCTCGTCACCATCGACCTTGAGCTGAATCGGTCTTTCCTGTTGAGAAAGGTAGACTTGGGCCTTTTCAGTCGCCCCGATCAAGACCGTCTTATCTGCACTCAGTTCTACTTCATAACGCAGACCTTGGCTGTAGAAAATGATTTGTTTTTTCATAATTTCTCTCCTTGGTCTACTTTAATTGCTAGAGGAGCTACTTGGAACAGGTTTCTTCTCAGATGAAGGTTTGCTTTCAGAAGCCTTGTCTTGAGGGTTAGGAGTTGTAGAAGCATTGGAGCTTGATTCACTCGTTAGTAGCTCACTTCGACTATCCCAGTATTTCTTATACTCGCTTTCCAAAGTATTCAACTTACTTTCACGGTCTTTCCCTGACAAGTTGCCATCTTCTCGAACCTGCTTGATTTCCTGAGTCAAAGCATAGAGAATCAAGTCACTGTCGTTAATCCGTTTCGCAATATCAAGAGCCTCTTCAAAACGATTGCGCCCAACCTGGATCCAGTAAGTCAAATAAAGCTCATCTGACTTGAGTGTTACGTTGTTCAAGATGACTTTCTTTTGTTCAGAAGAAAATTCCAACCCCTGAATATAAGAGTAAGCCAACTCATACTTTTGCGTATTCGGTAAGCTAGCTGGATCAATTCTCTCTAATTCTGTAATAACACCACTATAATCCACTTTAATAAAGGCAGTATCTGCCTGCAACATCTTTTCTTTGAAAGGATTTTGCACAAAAATCAGATAGATAAGTGGAACGATCAACAAGACAACGCTGGCTGTTAACCAAATCGTTGCCAGTTTAAAGACACGATGGCGTCTACTTGGAACCAAGACCAAATCTGCCCGTTCTTTCGCAGCCTTCTCCGTGTAGTACTTCTCCAAAACAGCTACTGCAGCCTCTATATCATCTGCCTGACATAGGTCATTTAAGAAGTCGGGCAAGGTCTCTAATTCCAAGGAACCATTATAAAGATCCATGAAATCCAAATCGCTAAATAGTGTTACTGTAAAACATTTAGCCTGGCGTAAAAAATCTTCTGAGGATATGGATTGAGGAACCATCAGACCAGGAATTCCACGATAAGCAATCTTAGCCTGAGCATCCTTGGTAATAAAGAGATTTACTGGGTGCAAAAGGAAAGTCACAGGTAACTCCAAGGCGCCCTCTAGACGAAAAACGTTTAGGGCCAAACGGATTCTTTCCGAAATGGTACGTTCCTTTATTTCCTCATAAGTCAGTCCATGAGCTTCGACTTGATAGGAGAAGGTGACACTATCCTCATCAGACACCATCGATTGCTCCAAAAAGAATGGATGATGCAAATCCAATAGTAAGAGTTCCCGTAAATCTTGACTCGCAACATCTGAACGTTTGAGTTTTAATTCCCAGTTTGTTTCATTTTTTTCATAGACAAACGACTGTCCACCAAATTCAAATTTTTCTTCAGCCACCTATATCTCCTCAATTTCTACTAAATCTCCTGTCGTCATAGGATAATCAGACAGATGTTTCCCTTCATCAATCAACAAACCTTTATTGACAATTCTTAATTGATATTTTTTTCGCTTGATACCTGGATTAAAAATCGTATCCACTTCTCGCACCAGCCGGCGCACTTCAATTCGCCGTGGAATGCGAATATCCACATCTCTTTCTCTCAAACGTAGGGTAATATTGATATGTTGCTCCACCTTTTTTCACGCCTCCTATGTTTGGTTTATCCTTTTCTAAGTTATTTAGACAGACTAGTTGTAAAATTAGTCCATCCCTTCTACCATCACACGATAACTCATTACTGCCGTTGCTCCAAAAAGCAAGAAAATCAACACCACATAGAATATCTCTGGAAGAAATTCATTCAGACCACCTTTTTCTACATGGCCTATATTTGTTTGAAATTTAATTGTTTTTTGAGCATTGGGCTGAAACAACTGTTCTTCAGAAGATTTTTTCACTGGTCTCTGTATAGCAGAAAACAGTTGGCCCCTTTCTGTGATCAACTGTTCCTCTTGATGCTGTTGCATGTCCTGCAACCTCTTTTGAGTCGCTTCATTAAAAAGCTCCTTGATTTGTTCAGACTGTAGACCAAATTTCAATCCCTCTTTCTTTTCAAGTCGGGAATCATCAATCTGCAGACTGTTATCCTTCAAATCATCTGCAGCAGCCCCAGAGACTGCTGCACATGTTACTAAGGTAAGAAGGAAAAGAATGATTTTCTTCATATTTCTAATTTCTATTCTTTCTCAGCTTGGCTTGTTTGAAACCACAAACTACTTTCTCTGATAAAAACATTTATAACAAGTAAAACAGCTATGACAACAATCGTTGCAACAAAAGCGATAATTGCTGCTGGATGTCCATCAAAGTATCCTGAGAGCAAACCTTCTAATATCGATAACGCATTGAGATTTTTGATAAATGCTGGGAAACCAGTTAGACTTGCTGTTGTCCCAATAGCATTTGATAGGTAGACAAAGCTAATCATCATAAAGAAGGCGAGACCCATACCAATCACTCGGAAATGTTTAAGCAATAGATATTGTCCTTGAATCAGTACAAATGCGGCTAAAACAATTAATAGAACCCAAGATGGTTGATACTCACGACCAACCTGTAGCTGAACACTTGATACAACACCAACTACCAATCCGACAACGAGACTTAAAGCAGACAGGATGGTTACCGTCATCAAGTCTGTATCATGTAACTTATCAAGTTTGAACTTATCTTTGACTTTGCGAATAACGTTTTGAGTTGCAAACAGATAGGCTGTAAAGAGGCTAACAATCTCCAATAGTAAAATCCATGTAAATGGACGGTAAACATTGACAGTCGCTTTCACTGAAGTAGCATTTTGTGTAACAGGGTTGGATAAGAAGTTCAACAATACTTCGTTTGGTACCCCATTTTGATAGGCATTATTCAGAACCTTCACAAAGGATTCTACAAAGTTTCCATTGTTAGTCAATTCTTCGTTAAACTGCGTCATCAAGGAGTCAGCATCTTGTGACAACTTTTCAGTACTTGTTTGAGCGTTTGACAATTCACGATTGAAATTACCTAAAGTTTCATTCACAGACTCAGCCGCCTTGACATTGCTTTGAGAAGACTCCTTCACACCCTTAGTTTCTGATAAGAGAGTTGCATAATCAGTATTTAGAGTTTTCAGTTGATTATTAGTCTCTTCAAAAGCAGAATTGCTCCCCCCTTGCTTCTCAACCAAATCATCTAGTTTCTTTTCCAACTTCTTGTACAACTCTAACTGTTCATTGATTTTTGTATTCAATTCTTGGTTGGTAGTCAAAACATCCTGCACATTTTTTTCTAAAACAGGCTTGAGAGTAGTCAATTCTGATAAGGCTTTATCTACTTTCTCTTTAGCACCCTCTTTATCTGTATCGCTAGCAGGTGTAGTTAAGCTGTCTTCATATTTCTTCAGATTTGAACTAATAGCTTCAAGCCAAATATTTGACAAAGCATCTGTTACATCACTATCTCGTAACTCTTTGACAGCATTGTATGCTTGTCTGAGTGCTTCCACCTTTTGGTAGTCAGAAGCTATTTTCTGAACCTTTTGTCCATAAGTCACTGCTGCTTGCTGAACACGTAACACATCTACTGGAGCACTGGCTGCTTGGACATCATTCAAGGAAATATTAATTGATTTTAGCTCTGCTTTTGGAGCTGGACTTGGAGTCCCGGTTGAACCTGTAGTTGTAGTTGAGGTTGTCTCTGCAACACTATAGGCTACTTTAAAAGTCCCACCCGTCTTCAAATCAATTTCTTGACCAAACTCAACTGGTGTACCATCATAAGTGACTGAGTGAACTGTCACTCCTGATTCAGCTTTCCACGATACCTTAGCCTTTGTTCCTGTTCGTCCAACAGCACTCGTACTCGTGATTGCCAGATCTTCCAAATTCTTCAAATCAGTCGAATTGATTTCGTCACTAGGCTCTTTGATTGTTTTTAATTCAGTATAGTTTACAGAAGGAATTGTGATTGGTGTCATACCAAAACCACTAAATTCTTTTCCACTAAAGTCTTCTTTTGGTAATTCTGAGATTGCAGAAGCCAACTGCTCTTTGAGAGATTCTACAGCCTTCTCTAGGTCTTTGTTTGCAGCTGTATCCAAAAATTGCTTAAGAGTGATTTTGCTCTTCTCACTTGTTCCATAGTAAGCAGCTAATTTCTCATCAATAAAGTTATGAATATCCTTTTTATGATTTTCAAACTTGGTTCTTTCATCTGTTAGATTGTTCTTTAAACTCTCAATCTTTTTGCCGATGCTTTCTGCGACTGTTTTATAGGAAGGTCTAACTTCAGATGACGTACCATCAGAAGATGCTGCTGTCCCATCTATATTAGAAGTCAGATTACCTTGAGCTTTAATTAATTCCTTATAAGTTTCAATTTGTCCCTTAACGTCTTCCCGACTCTGAGAAATGAGCCCAGTGATAACATCCGCATGATTTTTCTTCTCAGTGACCCTATCCTGAAGCAGAGTGTCAAGTTTTTTACCATAGGCAATCTGTGAAACGTCATAACGACCAAAAATCTGAGAATAACTATCCAAACCTGTCTTTAAAGCACTGTTGGCGTCAACAGAAGAACTAGACATACTATAGAGAGTTGGGAAAAGATTTTTAGAGTTGATAGCTGTATTATATAAATTCGTACGATAGTTTCCGATATTGGTCGCTTGTATCTGTGAGCTAGCTTGAACATTCTTTTGTGCTGTATAAAGGTTGTTCAAAATACTAGCCATATACATATCGACTAACTGACCATTCAAATCAGCAACAATATCTTTCGCTAGTTTATTTGCATCATTTTCTACTTGCAAATTTCCTTGCGCATTCACCTTATAATTGATGGTTGTCTTATCAACATTGATGCTGTTAATATCGAGTATTTTTTCAGAAAAGTCACTAGGAATTGTTAAAACGAGTTGGTATTTTCCACTTTCTAATCCAGTATCTGCAGCTCCACGAGGGACAACAGACCAGTTTTGTGAATTATCACGCTCGATATTTTTTACATAACTAGCACCTAGGTTATACTCTTTTGTATCAACATAGACAGGCTTATCTTCATTTACAATAGCCACATTTAATTTGGTCTGTTGATTTGCTTTTGCACTATTCTCATTATGAATAGTCGTATTTTTTTGAACAGATAGATTCAAAAAAATAATCAATGCCAGCAATCCTAATGCTAACAGACTACTTCCTATATATTTAAAAATTCTATTCTTCCTCATATTACTTTAAATCTTCTCCATCATAAAAAATAGGAAGGCTCTCGCCCTCCTAAAGCCACTTATATAACAAATTAAATTTGTGATGCAAGATCTTGGTCGTTTTGTTCAACAATTTCAGCAACCTTGTTCAACTGTGCATTGATCTCATCAAGCAAAGTTGCAAATTCTTCAATTTTTGGAGACAATTCTGTGAATTGGCGATCAAAGCTCTCAAAAGCAGCACCTTTCCAGTTGTCTCGGATAGTATTTTGCTCTTGAGTCAATGTACGAAGTACTTGTCTTACTTCCTCAGAACCTTGAGTGTACTTTTGAGCAGAGGTGCGCAATTCTTCTGTTGTTAATTGAATTAAAGCCATGTGAAACTCCTTTATATTAATTTATGCCCTCATTATATCAATAATTTGCCTCAATTGCAAGTTTAAAATTCATTTTTTATTCTATTTATAAAAAAAATAAGAGCTATTTCCATCTAAAAACTAGTAAGAAAGATTAAATTATCTACTTTTCTTGTATAATTACTTCTTTTTTTATTTATAATAACAAAGTATAACAAACTCATATCATCCTTCTTTTATAAGGTATATTTGTCAAACGTTCTTTTCTTCTAACTTTCTATGAAAGTTTTTATTCTCTTGATGACGAGCTTCCAACACATTCTCTATACGACTCTTGTAAAGTTGATGATAGTTATCCAAATTGTTCTCTATCTCAAAGATATATGGTTGAATTTCAGCAAAACTACTGTCTCTGCATGCATAGGAAAGCGCCTCTAGGAGATGATCCGTCTCCCTACTAAACTTGTGGAAATCATCATCCAAATCCATCTCTAAACGCTCTAAGTCTCGTAATTTACGATTATGCTCATCCTCTAGTTTCTGAAGTTCCTTTTTATCCATCACAAGTTTTCTCCTAGTTTTTGATTGGACTTTGTAAAGTAGGGGTTTGCATGGTCTGAGTCAAGTAAGTTTCAGCAGCATCAGCAGCCTTGCCCTCAAATCCACCCTTAATATTGTTTACATAAGTCTTCGAAGCGTACTCATGCATATCTGAGGCTGCTTCTTGTAACTTTTTAGCTAACTCCACTCCCTTAGCAAGGATTGACAGTTCTTTTGCAGTTACTAAGGCCCTGACTGCTTGGCGTTCTTGTTCCTTCATTCTTTCTTTGAAGCCTCTGTCGAGTTGCTCTCTTGTAATTAAAGTATCCTCATCCGTTAGGACTAACATTCTTTCCCCTCCATGTTTGTTTTACATCCGCCAATAGATTGTTAAAATCTTCAGCACTATTTGTATCTATGGTTTCAAAGGAACCACTAGCTTTAACCAGGCTTTCCCCTAGCTGCTCAATTTGTGTCAGGAAGGATGTTGCTGCTGTCTTCGTGTCACTTGCAACGCCTTCATCCCAAAAGCTTGTTGTGTCAAAACCAGAAAGTAGATTTGTAACTTCTGAACTTGACAAATATCCAACCATGTCAAACGCTGTCTGTCTTGTTTCTTTTATCATGTTTTGAATATCTTCCTTAGCATCTGAAAGTAAAGTTTTCACAGATTTAACTTTGTCTTCCATGTCAAAATTTGCCAACTGGGCTGCTGTCTGAAGCAACTGAGCTCGAACCAAGATTCTTTGATTTCCTGAAAGATTGCCGCTTCTCAGTTGTTCCTGATAACGAGGAATAGCTTCTCGATCCCACTTTATAGATTCCTGACGAGCTTCTTCGACGATCTTACTATATTCAGTTGTAAAATTCTCGTAAACGGCATAACCAATAGCTGCCTTTATTTTAAACTCACCCCTCATAATGGCATTTAAAACATTTGAGGCTACATTTTCATCGACTCCTAAAGCCCGGAGGGAATCCAACGTTGTCGCTATCAGTCTAGCCAGCTTTTCACCTGCCCTGAGCAATTCTGGGTGAAAATCCTCAGACGCAGTCAATAAATTTCCCTTTCCATCCGATTGGAAAACACCAAAGTCATGGGAACTTTCCGGATCAGTAATCTGGGTATAATGCAAGGGGACAAGGACATTGACTTTACCGACGGGTTTCTTAAGTGGTTCATCGGAATCCCCAGGTAATTTGGTGATGGTATGCTCACGATTAAGCATCCCCACAACATCAAAAGGATTGACATAGTACTCGATTTTTTCGCTAATCTTTTTGATTTTCTCGTCACTGAGTCCCATTTTCTTTAAACTCTTTGTCGTGTCTGGACCGTCAAAGAGAACGACTTTGCCGATTTTCTTCAGTTCTTGATCACTGAGTCCAGCTACCCCTTGCGCAGAGACAATGGTCCCTAGGGAGTGAGCTGTGATGTCCATCGTAGCTTGCGGAGCTTTTTCAGTCATCTCTGCGATTTTAGATTTCATACCTGCTGTTGCTAACTTGGCTTGCGGTATATGGATGTGGTTAAGGGCAAACTTCGCATCATTGTCAACCCAGTCGTTCCAATTCTCCATACTGATAGCATCACTTCCGCGGATGGTCATATAGGTTTTCGTAGTATCTGACCCTAAGGTCGGCGTATCCGTTAAGTAGTAGGCACTAAAACCAGCTTCATCATCAGTTAACAATCCTTTTTGATAACGCTTGTGGTGAATATCCTGCCTCATCCCATTCGTATCAGGAACTGGTGTCGATGTGACTTTATAAGTATCTCGCAACTCAGGATCCGGTTGCAAGTAGACTTTACCATCATGAGGAAGTTTTTTACCTCCGGGAGTGATTTCACCATCGTCAACTATATCTTGTGAATAATCTATTAAAGTCCAGTTTAAAGCATTATTATAGCGTGATAAAGTATTTGGTCTCCCCCTATAAGCCGACTGTGCTAAATCCGCATAAAAGTTGTTATAATCTTTTAAATTACTATCCGTCATACTTGTCCCAACCTCCATTTTTTAACACTCTAGGGGGATTGTACATGCCAATCCGTTCTATTGAAGGTACATCATTTTTAGTTTTTAATCGAAAATCTATTGTAAAGTCAGAATCCTTTATATAATTAAAAGAACCCTTCACTGATAGATTATAACCACCACCTTGTGGAGTTCCATTCCCTATCTGTTCAACAGTTAAACTATTCCAATCCATCTGAACAGATTCAATCTTTGAATTTTTAGACTTTACAAATTTTACAATTTCCTCTTCATGCTCCTTTAGATAAGCCAACTGCTTAGATCGCGGACTCAGAGTTATTCCTCCAAATAAATTTGTTTCTTGTGCCATCCATGCTCCTCCTCCAAATATTACAAGGGCTAAAACTAGCCAAAGTAAGGTACGTTTTTTCATCTCTTTCCTCCTATATAGTGGAATCTAAGTATATTATATCATGAATGTAAAAAAAAATACTTTTAGCAAGTATTCGGAGTCAGTGGGGAATGAAGAGAATGTTAAATTTGAGTAAAAATTATCAAAGGTTTTTAAATTACTATTAGTCATAATAATACCATCCCCCATCCCTATAAATTCTTATAGACTGCATTTCATAAATTCCAAATTCCTTTGGTATACTGTTTGCATTATTGTCTAAAGAAAATCCAACCATGAATTTCGTCTTATCATTATTATTTACCTTTCCTCTAAGTGTCAACATATAGCCACCACCTTGTGGAGTTCCATTTCCTACTTGACTAACCTTCATACTATCCCAATCGAACTGAACACTTTCAACTTTAGGACTTAAAGACTTGACAAAATCAGCCATATCTTCTTCATGTTCTTTCAAATAAGCCAACTGCTTGGCTCGTGGGCTCAGAGTTATTCCTCCAAATAGATTTGTTTCCTGTGCTAGCCATGCGCCTCCTCCAAATACTACAATGGACAAAACCAGTAAAATCAAGGCACGTTTTTTCATATTGATACTCCTTCAGATATATCATCTCCCTCTTACAATCCCAAACTCCTTAATTAAAAACAAATTACGGATCTATTGTTGCTTTAGAAATAGAAGATTGTCATTAAAACTAGTATAGCATAAAAGCCTCAAACAGCCTATTTCACCAATCACTCTTCTTGAAGATTTGTTAATAATTTGACCAGAAGAATTTGAGTTGAATGCAAAGAAACAATAGTGTGAATTGTGCTAAAAATCATCAAAAACACCTCATAGTGTGAATCATGAAGTGCTTGTGAACGTTGATAGTATCGTATTGATTAACGTTCTGAGGCAACTGACTTTGTCAGATTGCACCAATTTAGTATGAAAATATAAAAAAGAACACCTCGAAAGGTGCTCTCTGTAAGTATAGTAATTCTCTCGAATTAACGTTTACTAAATTGTGATGCTTTACGAGCTTTCTTAAGACCTGGTTGGAAACACTTTTATTTGAATAAGTTTCAATATCCTCTTAAAATCAATGTTTTCCCACATTTACAAAAAACAGAATTTCATCTAATTTGAATAAGTTTCAGTTGAATGGTGTGAATTTTACCCTAAAAATACACGATTTGAGCTAGATTTTACCGAAAAATTCACACCATTTAAATTTTTATTGTGGTTGGTCAAAAACTCATTATGAAGAGATAAGTCAGTAAACATTTACATGATCAAGATTATTTTATAAATTTTTCAGACACTTTCCAATTTTTTATATCAATTATAAGGCAATAATGATAATAATTTCCAGCAAAATCATTATAAATATTTTAGTCGGGAAATTCATGAGCAACCTCCTTCAATAAATTATTAACTAATTTTAATTATATGCTATAATTTAATCATATTTTATCTCATAACAAAGTTCCTTTGAATTTTGTCCCATATTTGCTTTCGGAGGTATGAAATGGTAAAAAAATTTGGAGAAATATACAAGTTATATAGGGAAGCAAAAAAAATTACCCTTAGAGACATAGAACACAAAGGAATTTCACGTTCACAATTATCTCGATTCGAAAAAGGAGAAACAGATTTAACCACTTCAAAATTTTTATTAGCTCTTGAACAAATAAATGTACCAATAGAAGAATTTATGTATGCAGCTAATGATTATAAAAGAGACCGTTTCTACCAAATAGTAGATGAAGTTAAGCAATGTTTTCTCAATAGAAATGTGACAAGATTACATAAACTATTGATTGAACGTATAGAAAATAGTAACTCATCCACTTTCTCGGAAATGGAAATTATTTTTCTAAAAATAAAATTACAAGAGCTATCTAATAAAGAATATTTCAATGATACTGATATAAAAAAAATAACTGATTACTTATTTAGTGTTGATTTTTGGGGTATGTTTGAGATTTTATTATTTGGAAATATTATGTATATTTTTAACCACGAAACCTTTCTACTTTTGTCTAAAGAAATGTTGCACAGAACGGAATTTTATCATGATATACCAAGTTATAGACGAGTAATTGCTAGCATGGCTCTAAATTCATTTATTATTTGCACTGAAAAAAATCATTTGGTAGATGCAAAATACTTTGAAATGCAAATTTCTCATTTTAATTTTGATGAATCTGAAATTTATGAACGATTGATTTTTAGATACGCAAGCTCTTTTTACGAATTTAAAAAAGATTATACTAAACAGTCCATCTTAAAAATGCGAAAGGTAATAGGTTTTATGCGTGCTGTAGAATGTGAAAAGCTTGCAGAACGATATGAAGAGCATTTGAATAATATTTTGGAGTAGTCCTAAAACAATAACCAAAAGTGCAAATCTGGGACAAACTAGAATTAGGGATATATACTGGTATACTAGTTTTGTAAAGTTTTCATTACAATTGAAAGAGAAAAGGAATAATATGACTAGTATAGAGGAACATAAAGCGGTCGAAACTAAACCGACAGTAACTGATGTATCAATCCCTTCGTTATCAAAAAAATATTACTATTGCAAACACTTGGCTTGGCAAATGGAGCCAACTACGGAAGTAGTATACATTTTAGATAAAAAGATAAACAAAATGTTTCTCCTTGAGGATTCATCAAAAGATATATGGCTATCTTTTTCAAAAGATACAACATACAGTCAAGTTTTACAAAATCTTTCTGAAATATATAACTGTAATATTACTGAAATTAAATATTTGGTAGACAATTTCGTACTAGAACTTTTGGATAATGGACTGATTTATGAATTATAATTTCTATAAAAGCGACATATACTCTCTAGCTTCAAAAAACAAAACACTGTTATCTGTCACTATTGAATTGACGACGAGATGTAATTGGCGTTGTAAACATTGTTACCTTCCATCATATATAAATAGAGGTCTTTCAAGAGAATGCCTCTATGATTTATTTCAAGATTTAAGAAAAATGGGAACATTTGAACTACTCTTTACGGGTGGTGAAATATTTACGAGACCTGATATAATAGATATTATTAGAGATGCTCGAGAGATGTTTTTTGATGTAAAATTATTTACGAATATTTCGCTGTTAAATGAAAATCTAATTAAAGCATTGGCTGAATTAAATATTTCACAAGTATCCTGCACTGTGTTTTCAATGAATGAAATCATTCATGATCAAATAACTTCAGTTAAAGGCTCTCTGAAAAAGACTATAAACAATTTATATTTGCTAAGAAAGTATAATATTCCCGTTGAAGTAAAGCAGATTATTCTTACTACTAATCAAGATTGTATCGACGAAGTATCTATATTTTGTAAGAATATGAACTTCAAGCATCTAGTTACAACAAATATATTTTTTAAAACTGATGGCAACTCAACTCCATCTACATTCCGTGTAAGTGACCAATTTTTGAATGAAAATATAGTAAAAATAGACCAAATTAGAAATTTTAAATGTTTTGAAAACAATCCCACTATGTATGTCTGCAATGCGACTAGATATAGTTGCACTATCGAATCAAACGGGAATTTTTTGGCTTGTAACAATTTAAACATACCACTTGGAAATATCTTAACCACTCCAATTGAGGAAATTTGGCTAAACTCTACTACCTTACATCAGATTCAAAATAAAAAATTTACTGATTTAGAAAAGTGTACAAGTTGTCCTCTTAATAAATATTGCAACAGATGCAGTGGAGTAGCATTACTTGAGGATAAATCACTATGGGGCTGCTTAAAATCTGAACGGCAAGTAGCAAGAGCGAGACTAGTCAACCAAGATTATTATTCAAGTATCGGTACTACTACTTTTCACTGTTAATGTATCAATCGGATGTTTTCAACCCCTCTGGAGAGAGGAATATAAATACTACAAGATAGAAAGGAGATCAGTTATGGCTAAAGTTTTTAAAAAACCAAAATTAGTAGTCAAACAAACAACTGTTGTTGTTAGTATGACCAAGTCAGCATTATGTAGTGGTGGAAGTTCCCATATTGTTGCTGATACAAGTAATAACTAATCTTTTTTTAGATTTAGTAGGTGTCAAAGGCAAAGCAAAGAATGATGAAATGTTTATACCTTATATCATTCTTTGCTTACCTTTTTATCTTAAGGGTTATGATTTGTATGGATAAAACTATAAAAGATATAACAGATATTATAAAAATATATAGAGAGAATCAAAATTTATATTCAGTAACAATTGAAATCACCTCTTTTTGTAATTGGAGATGCGAACATTGCTATATTTCAGAATATACTCAAAAAGGATTTGATGAAGTTACTTTTAGAAATTTATTAATTCAATTACGAGAAATGGGGACATTTGAAATTGTTTTTACTGGGGGAGAAGTATTTGCTCATCCCAATGCTATGAAATATATAAAACTAGCTAGGGAAATGTTCTTCAATGTTATTGTCTATTCAAATATATCAATGTTGAATAAACAGAGTATTAAGACTCTTTCAACCCTTTATATTGATTATATTTCTTGTACAATATTTTCTATGGATGAAGTGATTCATGATCGTATTACAAATAAAAAAGGCTCTTTGAAAAAATGCCTTCAAAATCTGGAATTGTTGGAAGAATTTGGCATTCAAATAGAAATCAAAACCCCACTATTCGAACAGAATATACATTCAATAGATGATGTATTTGAATTCTGTAAGAAAAATAATTTTAAATATAAAGTTGACACTCAAATTGTACCCAGAAGGGGTACCGTCAACAATAAAGTTAGAGTAAAATCATTAACTCTTAAACAACTTATTTCAATACAGAAAAAGATAGATATAATAAACGGTGTCCGTTTTATAGATAAAAACGAAAACTTTCTAACTTGTAGTTCTGTGCAAGTATCTCTTTATATAACTTGTTTAGGTTCAGTACAACCATGTTCTCTTTATAGTATAAGTATTGGAAATATCTATAACGCTTCTATAAAAGAAATATGGAATAAATCAATGTTTAACAAGATAGCATCATATTCTTTAAAAGATAGCAAAAGTTGTAGTACTTGTACGATTGCTAATTATTGCACTCAATGCCCTGGGATTGCTTTGTCCGAAACAGGTAACAGCAGAAATTGCTCTGAAATATGTAAAAAAACAGCACTAGCAAGGAGTTTCGTCTATGCTTCAATACCTTAAGCCTCTTCGCTGGTATCTTTTCTTTAATTTTCTCTTTAGTGGACTGTCCAATATTTGTACTGCTCTTCTTCCATACTTTACACAAGAGTTAATTCGTGGCCACTATCAAATTGCTTTGTCTGGTTATTGCATCTCAGTTATAGGTTACCTGACCTGCAACTATATCCAAATGCGACTTGACTGGAAACAGGCCATTCTCTTTTCGACAAATCTAAAGAACGACTGGTTTCAATCTCTTTTAGGACTTGCCCACCATGATTTTAAGCAGAAAACAGTCGCAGAATACATTTCTTATCAATCTAATGACCTTGATTCACTGGAAAAAGATTATCTACCTCCACTGATGAGTTTTTTTAAGCAGATTCTGCGAATTTTGATTTATACCATTATTATTACCAGAACGATCAATTCTATAGTGGCACTGATCCTACTGATTTCAACGGCCATCAGTATTCAAATTCCAAAGATCGTCGGTCAATTGACCGCGAAGCGTAGAACAACCTATCTTGAAAAGCAAAGTGATTATTATCGGACATTGGAGGATCTATTCCGAGGACATCACCTAGTTAACAAACTCAGTCTACCTCATTTTATAGAGCAACAAAGAAGCTCTCTCAAAAACTTGCAGGATAAGTATCTTGGGTATGGTTTGACTAAAATTATAGGTATTCTATTGACAGGTATTTCTTTTGAATTCATTAGCCTTATTCTCTTTTCCTATCTAGCTTACTCTCTATATCATCAGCAAATTGGTATACCTGAGGTGGTGGCTAGTTTTGGTTATATTACAGCCTTCTCGGAACCAATTCAAGAAATCCTTTACGATCTGCAAATGTTGGAGTCGGTAAAACCCGTAATCAAAAGCTTTCAAAGTATTGTTAAGCATCCATCTTCAATCCAAGCACCACAGCCTTCTTTTGAAACGATCACATTGAAGAATCTTTCTAAACAACTTGGAGAATCAACATTGAAGATTTCTTCTGCCACCATTCACAAAGGTGATAAGATCGCCCTCATAGGAGAGAACGGATCTGGTAAGAGTAGCCTACTCAATATTTTAAATGGTACGGATGAAGATTTCCAAGGTGAGATCCTCCTGAACGGTCTTCCTCTTAATCAGCTTTGGGGGAGATTTGGCCTGATTATGCAACAAGAGCATAGCTTCATCTCTAGTTATGCAAATAATATAACATTATTCAATACTTTTCCTGCAGAGTTTAAGGATGCGGAGTTTGAAGTAATACCTCCTCAGTCCCTTTCAGGTGGTCAACAGCAACGTATGTACCTCAATCGGGAGAAAAATCGTAAGAGTCCATTGGTTATTATGGATGAACCTTTTTCAGCATTAGATGATAACCTGTTCGAGTCAGAATTGAAAAAAGTACTAGACTTACCGTGTGCTGTCATCGTTACTTTACACCGACAAAATGAAGCACTAAAGAACTTTGACCAAGTCTGGGAAATTAAATCTGGAGAACTGCTCGTTGAAAAAAGCAAGTAAACTTATAGCAACCATAATATAGCATGTTCCCAGATCTAACTTGTATTTCTAATTTTTCATCTTTTACATAATTAAATACTTTCACATTACAACAAAACGGTAGGCTAGTAATTTCTAGCTTACCGTTTTATTTCTCAAATAGCTCTTATTATTAAAGATATGATGCTAATACAAACCACAAATTGTACAAAATAACCTAATAAACTTTTTGTAAGTAAATCAAATATCGAAATTCGAGAACAAATATCCAAAAGCCAAAACCTTTTTTCCGATGATTGTTAAAAATAGTATATGAGGACAATCTAGTCTAATTGTGATACCTAACTATCTCTCGTATATTATAAACGAATCATTATAGAGTTTTCTTTCATCCATCTGTATAACCGATACTCTATCAAAACTTGATCTATCTAATATTAAGAATGAAGTCCCTACTATTTTTTGTGTATTTAAAGGATTTGTTGTCATAAAAAGATTAACCTCTTTATAGGCGTTAATTATTTTCTGCGTTTCTTCTCGGACTGTACTAACTAATTGAGGATTGTTATATCTGTTACCACTATACTTTTGTTGCGATGAAATTTTTACTGTTGTATTTTCCAAATAGTCAGATGCTAATTTTTCTAAAGGAATATCATATGTATCACATACTAATAAATTGACAACTTTATTCTTTTTGTTTTCAATTGGATACTCAACAACAATTTCTCCTTCAAATTCATCATATTGCATAACAGATGATTCCGATATAAATTCTGAGAAAACTCCATTAATAATAAGTTCAAACTGCATTGGTATTGATACACCTATAAGTTGTAACTTTCGATAACCTAATATATTTGCAGCAACCCACAGTCTTTTATAACAGTTATGAAGATATACAGAATGACCATCATTAAATGTTCGCTCTGCATTGTTTTTTCTAAAAATCATTAATAATGAAGTAGATATTAATAAATAAAGAACTATATAAGTAGCGGTAGAATTATCAGGAGTTATTTCAAAAATAGTTCTTGTAAAAAAATTGGTATTTGATATTTTTTCAACTTCAACTAGTGTCAAACTCTTCCCAATCAAATAGCAAATAAGAATTGGAAATAGAAAAATTAATACCAATGGTAAACAAAATTTTTGAGACCAAAAAAAGCATTTCTTAAATGATTTATTTTTTAAATCCATACGTATTCAATACATCCTTAAAATAGATTAGAGTGGATTGCCACTCATTTGATTCCCTATAGTAGAATCTACCAGCCTGAAGCCCAATTATCAAGAAGAATAATCTATCATCATTATCTGATATAATTTTTTCCCATGATTGAATGTCAACAATAGATGCAGTAGGTATATCTTCAGGATGGGTATGCCATTCTCCAATTAAGCTTATGAAACCTGAACTTTTACCAAAATAATCATCTGCAAATTTCTGATGGTTTGGAGAAGTTTTTGAAAATTTAAATCTACTTCTTAAATCATTATCCTGTGGTTCTGAAAAATTTACAATAAGTATCGAATTATTTAAAAGTCTCTTACCAACAAAAATACCACCTGCTTCAGGTTCAAAACCCAGTTGTCTAAACTCTAGTAATGAATTTAAAATATCAGATGGTATTACAATTTGATATTTATTGTTCAGATTTACATATATCAACTTTATACTCTCCGTTACACTCTGGACAAGATGTATTTGTTCTTAAAGCAACATTTAATAAATCACTATTTTTTAAACAATTGTAGTATCGAACACTATATGTAAACCCTTCTTTTCCAAACTGTTTATCTGAACCAATTTCTGATACTAATCTGTTTTCAGAAGAAAATTCTCCATACAAGTACTGTAAATATACTTCTATAGCTTTATTTGCCAAAGAACTAGGCGCAATAACATTATAAGGAATAAATGAAGAATAACAGCTAGCTAGACGCTTTTCAAATATTTGATTTTTCTCTGCAAAAGAGGCTCTATTATTAACAAGATGCCCATCTTCATAATTCATACACATATAGCATCCATTATTTTGTGGAGAAACTAGTAGGTTATGATACCCAACTCCATATGGATCTAACCAGCAATACAATACCGTTTTTCCAATCTTTCTGAAAAAATGATTAATTTCAAAATTTGTTTTAGTATCTCCGACACAAGAAAAAACAAAATCATATTCATGAAATAAATTTGGATTCTTTCGAACTATTTCTTGAAATCGGATACCCTCACATTCAATTTCTAAATCAGGATTTTCTTTTTTCAATTTATCTTCTAAAGCGTCTACTTTTTGAATATTGTCTATTACACTATCCATACCTAAGTAGTGCCTTGAAATGTTATCTACCGTTAAAAAATCAGGATCTATTAAAAGAAGTTTCGCTATACCCATTTTAGATAAATTGTTTGCAACAAATGATCCTACAGATCCAAGTCCAATAATGACTACTTTTTTATTCAGAAAATCATATTCTTGGGATGTCCTACTCACTCTATACTCCTTGTCAAATCTTGTAACATATACTGGAGTAATCTTGAAACTCCCATTTTTTGACTTCTTAGCCTTAGAACCAATTCTTTTTCTATCTTTATTTTTTTGTGGTACCTTATTATCAATTTTAAATGGATATTTGGAAGTTCCAGACTCAAAACTCGCACCAAACAAAACATAATCATTATCAGATATAGGAAGTGATAAAATTAATATGAATGACTTTCGTTTCATTTTACACCACTTTTGGAAGCGGCGTCTAACCCCCGAAGATAGATTTCCTGTAATCAATTTCTTAAATGTTGCTTCCGTTAGTTCATTCAGGGGATTAGGAGGAATCACAGAATTCGAATCTTTAAGTGGAAGTATATAAACATCTCTGCTTTTTTTAGATTGTAGTGCAACACTCTCTTTGAGTTGTGAACCATAATTAAAAAGATGGTATTTCTGATTTGACAGGACCAATTCATGTTTCTCAAATGTACTGACCCTAGATAAATAACTTTGAATATCTATATATTTCGTTTTTGACTTCAAACAACTGATATGCCAATATGACAAAAACTCTTTCCTGAGGTCTTCGGTCATTTTGGGTGTATCCCAACTATCCAGTAATTCCTTTACTTTTTCACAGCAATCTTTTAATAATCCAAGTGGATTATTAAAATCCCAAATTAAATTATCTTCTGAAATATAACACAATTTCCCTTCGGAACCGACATGGCTATACCATTTATTAAAACCCTTATAATTTGAAAGGTATATTTCAGGAAGTGAGTGGGGAAAGTCATTAGAAACGATAATTTTTAAGGTAAATTTTTTGTATTGATAAAAATAGCATTCCTTATCTTCGGACTCCAAGTTCTCTGAAGGTATTTCGTCAAAGTACATCTGGAATATTTCTTCTTTTTCTAACATACGCGCCTCTAAGCACTCGGATAATCACTGATTATAGCTCGAGTTCCAAAGTTTTCTGCTGTCTCTTTTTGTTCAATAACAGGAAAATCATCACCAAACTGTTTACTCAATATTTTTGTAGACTCACTTAAATCAGTAGAATCTATTGCTTCGTCTAGTGAATCTCTCAATTTTTCTAATTTATTCTTAAAGGCTTCCATTTGTATATTTGATACCCTTTCATATACATCAGTATATGGCTTAACCGGTAAGAAAACCTCTAATCTCGGATAAAATAAGTTTCTATCAACATCATAAATATTCGAAAATGAATTAATCATAGTATTTACTAAATTTCTTAAAGCTGAAATATCATCATAAGTAGTGTTCCCAGATAAATAGTCTACTTTTTTGCTTACAGAAAAATTATTGACAGCAAAAACTGAAATCCCAATGCCTGTCGGTCTATTATCTTGATTTTTAAATTTGAGATCTTTCCATCTTTTTAAGTAACGAATTACTCTCCGAAATTGGTTTCTGTCTTCGGAGTTCTCCATAGCATTATTAATTTTTTTCGTTAATTCTACAGGATCCGCTTCCTCCCATTTAATGTTTTCATCAGTACTATTCAGTTTTCCACTGGCTAAAAAATAGTTATCATTTTCAGTACAATACACCGCTATATCAATATGAACACTATCTTCAGGAAATGATACTGTCACACATGGATTTTTTACTTTAACTCTATTTTCACCAAATTCGGAGACTAATGCATCAAAAATAAAATTCTTTACCTCTTTAGGAGAATACGAATATCTATCAACATCGATTTTTAAACCTCTATCTAAGTCATAATCCCCTTCATCAATTGGCAAAATACCCGTGTGAGTTGAGTAACTTCCTTGATTGAAAAAGCTTTTTCCAAATTCTGAAACACCTTTATTTATTGCTTCTTCAACCTCTTTACGTTTGTCAATTAATACCTTTTTGTCGTCAGCATCTAGCTTAATGGTATCGTGAAATTTAATAAACTGTGACTGTATAGTTGGCATGAGTCCCTCCTTAAATTAAATTGTTATATCTAGCTTTTATTATATCACTTTATACGATTATTTCTTGAGTTTCCAATTAATTAATTATCTTACCTAAATATGATTTTAGAAAATACCACTATTACCGTTCTTCCATCACAACTCTCTCAACCGTTCCTGACTCATCTTCAACATCTCTTCCTCCACCTTACTCCATTTTCCGAAGAGGCATTCTTGTAAAACTTCTGCTGCTGAGATTTGATCTACTTCCGAATCATAAACACACGATTGGTCTCTTTGATAAATTTGAATTTGATTAAAAATATTGTCATTTTCTAACTCTCGTAAGTTATCAACTAAATGTTCTACAATTCCATCATGGTGTTCTTTGGGAGTCGCTCTAGCTTGACTAGGATCTATAGCATAGAGCTCCTCATAACGTATCAAGGTACTGAGATAGGACAATTCTGGCTTGGTCGCAATTAGTGCAAGTGAGACTTGATATCCTCTAATTATCAATAATTGTGCCGTTTTTCTAGGAACTTCTGTTGTTCTCAAGGTGCCCTCGATTAACAAATGATAACCTTGTTTACTCAATTCATCTACGAGATATTCAACCATCCGACCCGCAAATACTTTAGTATAATCCACACTATCTTTTCCATACTTTTCCTGTAGGCCAAGGTAGTTCGGATGAAAAGAGCGATAACTATCTCCATCAATGATAATGAGATTCCCTTGAAATTCCCTTTGTTTCACACGATGAATCGTTGTTTTCCCAGCACCACTCTGTCCACCTAGCAAGATAGCCTTGGGCTGAGACGAAGTTGTTTTACCACGAGTTAAAGAACGAACGAGTCGTCTGGATGCTCGTTCAAAATCATCTTGACTAAATTCTTCTAGTTTCATTAAGCCACCACCAGATGACGAGCTTGTTCTAACATACGTTCAATGCCATCCAAATAGCCATTATATCGCTCCACATCCTCAAAAGTTGCAACAAGATAAATCTTCGTGTTAATCAAATCAGAAAGATCATCGCTTATTAGAACCCAAGGATTATTAGCATCATCAAATGCAATTTCTAGTTCATCTTGTAAACGATAAAGTTGCGCTAAGATATTCGCCCCTCGTTCTTTAATCACTTCAATTTTCAGAGTTAACTGATAATCTTCTACTGGCGTGAGCATCTTTTCCTCTCCTACAATATCGATATAAGAAACATTAAATTTCTGACAAATACGATCTATTAATTCTGTCGAAACTGAACTTGTCCCGTTTTCATAACGACTCAGGCTATTTCGAGAGATGCCAACAATCTTTGCGAACTCAGGCTGGGTTAGGTCATATGTTTTACGTAACGCTTTAATATTTTCTCCGATCATGAGAGTCCTCCTTTTATTTATTTCTATTATAGCATTAATAATTTAAAAACGCACCATTATTGGTGCGTTTTTAAATCTGGTAGATGAATCTTTCTTCAATCTAACCTACTGATCTCAGTATGTTAAAACTAATCCAAATATATAATTTTATCAAAAAGAGATCTTATATTTTCATCTAGATGATGGCTTACAAAAATAACAGTTTTTTCTGTCATTGAGAATAGATACTTAAATTATATTACTGTTTTTCAAAAGTTCCGTCTGCTACACGAAAATCACTGTTAACAGTTTCAATTGAATTAAATTGAATCTTTAAATATTTTACTTCTTTTTCATCTTTTCCAGGTAATTCAGCTTTAGCACTCGCTGCACTAGAAACCTTTATTTTGACGTATTTCCCAGCGATTTTCCAAGTTCCATCTCTAGATTCGTCTTTATTATTTGTTACTTCTAGTGTTTTATCGCTATTGAAAACGATAGTTGAATCGTGTTTACTATCATACCAAGTACCAATAATTTGCTTCTCTGGTCCTGAATTTTGATTCAAGAAAAAGAATACCCCACCGGCAACCGCAAGTACTAAAACAACCAAAGCAATAATTTTTTTCATTATTTTTCCTCCTATAAATATCTAAAGATATTTATTATTTTTTTTCATATACCTAGTTTCACTAAAATCATTAGTAAAAAATCAAATTTTGAATGATAAACTTTTATTCACTACTACAATAAGAAATACTTAACCAGCTTTTATTAATCACGATGTTTCCGTGATACTGAAATACCAAAACTACAAAGAACAATTCCCATTGCAAACACTAACCAATTCTCAATTGAACTTGTATTAGGCAAGGCTCTATTTGCAGCATATTTAGCTTGATTTCCAGCATAGCTATATACTCGTTCGTTAGAAGTACTTTCTGGTATACTCTTTTCTAACGCAGGATTCAGAGAAATCATCTTTTGATCTACTTTATCGTTAAAGACTTCGCTTTGTCTTGTACGAGTATTTAAATAGACTTCTCTAACAGCTTCATATTGTGCAGTTGCATCCAATTGATCTTGTAGAAGTGATTTAAGTTTAGCTTCCTCTCTTGCTACATTCTCAAGTGCTAAACGATGCTCTTCAACAGTATTGTCATATGCTTCTTTTGCTTTTTTCAAATATACATCTGTATTTTCAAGATGATCTAAAAGTGTTTCTAAAGCAACTAAGTGAGTCTTAAATTTAGAAATTTCATCCTTAATTTGATTTTCTTTGGCTTTTAACTCTTCAACTTTATTCTGACGGTTTCTGAGTTCTGCTTCATCAGTAGCTTTTTCAGCTTTCAGATTTGAAAGACCTTTAAGTTCTTTATCCAATTCTGCACGCGCATCTGCTAAAACTTTTTGTTTTGTTTGAATGTCTGCATTAAGATTTTCAACTGCTTTTTGTGCTTTTGCGTAACGAGTCTTGGCAGCAATCAATTGTTTAGAAGCTTCATCTAAATTCTTTTGTGCAAGAGGTGTCTTATCAGAGATTGAGTTTAATCTTGCAATCATTTGACGTGTAGCATTTAAGGCTGCCAAATGTTCTTCATGAATTTTTGTTGCTTCATCTAAATTGTTTCTTGCTGTCTTATCTGCTACTCTTGCTTTTTCAAGCTCCTCTTTTGCAGTTTCTAATGCTTTTTGCTTAACTTGAAGGTCTGCATTTAAGTTATCCAGAGCTGTTTGGGCTTTGATATATCTTGTTTCAGCTTCTTCTTTTAGTTGTTTCGCATTGTCGTATTTCTTCTGTGCACCTGGAGTTTGATCAGGAACTGACATCAATTCTGCTACTAGTTTTTGAGTTTGTTTCAGATTTTGATTCGCATTTTGATTTTCTACTTTTGCTTTTTCAAGATCAGATTTAGCTTTTACTTCAGCTATTGTGGCCTGGTCTAAATTATCTTTTGCATTTGCTAAAGCTTGACGCTTGCTTTGAATATGAGCATTTAATTGATCGAGTGCATCTTGAGCTTTATTAAATTGGATTTGTGCTTCATTATAATTTTGTGTAGCGATTTCCAATTTAGTAGTAGCTGCAGGTGTTTGGTCAGGAGTAGCTTTCAAAGCATCTAATTTTGCTGTCGTTTCTTTGAGAGCTTTTGTACTTGAATCATTTTCTGATTTAGCTTTTTCCAAACGATTCTGTGCAGAATTATTTGCTGTATTTGCTGCGGCCTGTTTAGCTTTATCAGCTGTTAATTCATCTTCCATTTTTGAAGTATCAAATGGAGTAGCTAGAGGTTTGGCAATCCCTTTATCATAATAATCGTCAACATTTACAAAATGGTATTCACCAGTTTGTTCATCTTTAACATATTCAAGATGTGCATCTTGACCTTTGAATTCAATAAAGTGCATGCGTCCAACACCACTTGGTGTGAAACTATTTGCAGCTCCAATTGCCCGAATATTTGTAGGAGCTTTCTGCCCAATCATAAGTTTCATGTGTCCAAAATAAGCATGAACATCATTTGTCATAAAACTTATTACAGCATCATATACCTCGCGATACAATTGAGACATTGTTGCTTTACGAGTTTCTTTAGCTTCTGAATAATACGCACCATAACCCAACAAAGTATTATCATAACTCATGTTTTCTTCAGTCCATACGATGGAATCTAATCCATCTTTCGCTAGAGCAGTATCGCTGTGACTTGTGCTATATGGTTTATTTTCTTCAGCATAGGCTTTTGCAATATTTTTGACACCCTGAATAGATTCTTCAGTGACAATATAATGATGACTACCCCAAACTTGGTCTTGCAGATTATTTGCGAGAAGCACATAATATTGACTCAAAGCTTCAATTTGATTCTCGGTTAGGTTATCCAAATCGACAACAGATTCATCAAGGGGTAATACAATATTTTTGTTCGGCCAACCTTTGATAACAATATTTTGGTGTTCGGGAGAATATTCTGTTTCTGGAGTTCCAAAATCATATTTACTACTGGTGAACCATTTTTGAATAACGTCGTTTAATGCATTTTTATTTGCATCTGAGTCATCGGCAAGATAAGCCTTGTAGGCATCAATGACATCCTGAGGCAATTGAGGAATAGTGAGATTTTTAATTGCTGCAATTTGTTTATTGAGCGTTTCAACCGCTTGATCAGCCTTCTCTTTATTCTCTTTTGCTTCCCGAGCTGCTGATGTAGCACTCGCTAGCTCATTTGAAGTTTCATTTACTTTTGCCTCTTCTTGGTTTTTCTTAGTAGTTAAAGCTGAAATTTCCGAAGCTTTCTTAGCATCATTTTCTTTAGCTGTTTTGAGCTCCTCTTCTGCACTAATCTTACTATTTTGTTTATTTGCTAAATCCTTTGCTTTGCTATCACGATTTGCGATTGTTTGGGCAAGTTGCGATTCAGAAGCATCAAGATTACTTTGCGCTGAAACCTTATTTTCTTGAGCTTTCTTTAGATTCTCTTGTGCTTGTTTTTGTTTTTCTTCAGCAGATGACAAGTTTGTCGCTGTTTCTTGGCTTTTCTTTATTTGATCTGCTTCAATAGATTTTGCATTTTTTAGTGCAGTAGCTTTTTTATCATCTGCTTCTTTGGCACGATCCAGTTCCTGTTTGGCTGTATTTTCAGTTGCTGCTTTAGCATCTAAATTTTTCTTAGCAGCATCATGTTCTGCCACAATTTCTTCAACGCCAGTACCGTCTAGAACCTTCTGAGCAGTTTCTTTCTCTTTTTGAGCCTTCACTAATGCACTCGCTGCTTCTTCTGCAACCTTTTTAGCATCTGCTAACTGTTTAGCAGAAACTTGACTAGCACTAAGCTGCGTTCTTTCATCAGCAGAAGTTTTACTGAGTTCTTCAGCTTTATTTTTGTCTTCGTTAATTGCATTTCCCAAAGCCTTTTTCGCTGCTGATTCTGCTGATTCTTTTTCAACTACATCACTTTTTGCTTTGTCTCTTTCAGCAATGATTTTCGATGCTCCAGTACCATCAAGATTTTTTTGTGCAGTTGCTACTGCTTCCTCAGCTGTCGAAACTTTCTTTTCTTGCTCTGAAATTTTATCTTGATCTTTTTTAATAATATCTGATTGCTGATTACGTTCTTTCCCAGCTTCTAGAACTTTATCAGATGCATCTTTTTGTGATGTTTCCTTTTTCTCAATATCAGATTTTACTTCTGATATTTCATTCTTCGTTTTTTCAATTTTTTCCGGCGTAGCTGATTCTTTATTTGCCTCAGCATTCTTTAAGTCAACATTTGCATCGGAAACTTTTGATGCAGCGACTGTTTCCGAATTCTTAGCGTTTTCTAATGCACTTCCTTGATTTGAAACCGATTTATCCGTTTCTTCCTTGATCGTTCTTGCTTCGTCTACAATTTCAGAACTTGGCGTTTTCGTTACGATTGCAACTCCATTATGGACAAATACCCCGTCTACTTGTTTTATATTTGTAGACGAAGAAGTTGTCGATTCAGCACTTAACGTTGAATCATTTGGCTGAGTGGCAGTTACTTCATCCGCTTGTACAACAGAAATTCCCGCAAAAGCTGTAGCTATTGATACAGCAGATACAGTTGCTTTGATCGTTTTCTTTTTCATAATTCCCACCTTTATGATAGAGTATTGAACAAATTATCACTATATAATTATAAACACCCGAATTATACTATATTTTAGCAACTTTGTAAAGTTGTATCCAACCTTTTGAGAAGTAGAACCTAACCTTATAAGGCTGTAAAATAGTCTTAAGAGGTGAGCAATGTCAGAATTACAAAAGTATATAAGCAAACGAATACGGATTCTGCGGACCCAGTCAGGAATGACTCAGGAACAATTAGAAGAAAAAGCAGATCTTGGCACCAATTACGCGTATAAGTTAGAAAATTTAGAGCCCAATATAAAAATTAGTACGCTTGAGAAAATTATAGAAGCGTTAAATGTTGATCTACAAACCTTTTTTGATTTAACACTTAAAGAAGAAAGTACTGATTTAGCACAGCTTATTGACACTATCAAATCTTTACCAGAGTACAAACAAAATAAAGTCATTTCAGCTATTAACACAATTATTAACGAGACAAAATAAAAAGAGTGGAAAAGGATAAGTATAATAACGATTCCTTTCCCACTCTTTTTGTGCGTAAAAATATTGCTATTAGCTATTAGAGCCTGCGATTCTTGGGTAACCAAATGTCATATCGAGGTTATCTTTCTCGTAATTCTTGATCAATTCCCAGAAATCTGCAACTGATAACGCTGCAACTGATTCATGCCAATTGAATTTAAAAAACAAATCTAAGAGAAATTTAATTACTTGATGAACTTTGGCTGTCTGTTCTACAGTATCAAATGTAATCAAAATTTTCTCACACAATGGATCAATCAATTCAATTTCAATGCTATCATTTACAAAATTGAATGATACTTCTTGATCTTGATCATTCAAGATTGAAATATACTGATCCTCTTCAAATGTTGAATAAAACATTCTAATATTAATTTCTTCATTTCGATTAATTAACTCTGAAATATATTGTTGAGTTAAATTAATCACATAATTTTTGTAATTTTTCATTAATTTTACCTCAAATTATTATTTAAAAAAGTTTTTTTCATCTGTGAATTTTCACGGTGGCCTCACTCTCTCTAATATTATTAAACGATTGTTCTTGAGCATCTGCTACCTCCTTTTTTGAGGAACAAAAAAAGACAGTTCACCACTGCCTTTTTTTCTTCACTATTATTATGCCATTTTTTTGTAAAAATAAAAAAACGATTTTTCAAAAAAGTACTATAAAATGCTCTTAGCCCAAGAAGATAAATTTTTTTGTCTATGTTTTTGGGCTGCAGTTTATAATCTGATGAAGGTTTTAACAAATCTGTTAGGTGTTTTGCTCCTCCTAACAGATGAACTTCATCAATAAACAAGATATGGAATTTTTTTATCTACAACTGTTGATATAAATCCATCCTCACTTTACTTTCTCACATATTCCCCTAAGGTTTCTTTAACTAAACGTTTAAAACTACTATCACTTATTCTTTCATTGTTTTTACAAAAATTTCTCCCAAAATACCCTGATTGACCGTTGTAATCCTTTTTCCTAACAGTAAAAAAATATTCTTCATCTAAAGCGTTTATGATTTGATTTGTTTCTTCTATTGTGAAATTCAGGTCGTGTTGCAAAACTTTAGATATAGTAGGCAACCAAAAAGTATTAAACCTTCTCAGTATAAATATAGGTTTATGGTCAGATGACTCTAAATGCTTAATGATTCTCCAAATAATTACTCTTGCACTTAACAAATTAACTTTACTGTCTGATTCAATCAATAGATTTGTAAAGTTAGTTCCTTTTTTATTATTTTTATAAGTGTAGTTTGGATTTTTACTTCTGAATGGAAAAGCCTCTAAATTCGCTATTTTTTTCGACATTTTTTCTAACTCGTCCCACTCATCAGTCAAATTTTGAATAATATTCTTAAAAGAGCCTTTTTTATTTAAAAATTCTTTTATAAAGTGTGGTAAATAATGTCCTAGGTAATAAGTACCTTTATTTGAAGGAGATTGTTTTACAATTTCTAATTCATTATATAAAATACTACTCGTTTCTCTAACATCTACAATATGTTCCTTGATGTATTCATTAGTATCTCTTTTCAATTTACCTTGATCGTCTAAGATATTTAATGATTCATCTCCACTAACCAATTCTCTTGCTTTTTCATAATATGTACGAACTCCATCTGACACACTGATTTTTACTTCATCAATATTAGGATTCACCAAACATAAAAATAATGTTGCTTCATCAATATTTCCTTTTATATGATTTGGAAGTCCATACCTAATATTAACATCTGTGCTATTAGGTAAATCTTTCTCAATATCTAACCAAGAAAAACTATTACTATTAGTTTTTAAAGCCACATTAAAAGAGTGTATCATTTTTTCTATATTTGAATCATTCCAGGGGCTGTATATTTCAAACAGTTCCGAGGAGTTGTTGATTTTACCTACTTTATCATGATATGTATCAGCCAATTTTTTTAAAGGTTCTTTTAATGTATTTTTGATTTGCTGTTCTAACATAAATCTATCCTCACTTTTATTTTTCTATGTTGATTTCATTGACAGAATTACTTTATCATATCCTATGGACAAATAATGTCAATGTTCATTAAAATACTAACTTATTTCTCCCTAATTCTTTAAAATATCTTCCTGAGTTTTGTGTTCTTAATATTTTACAACCAATTTTTAGTATAAAGTCTTATAGCAATTTAAATATTGATTGAAACTTTTCAATACACTTAATTCAAATACTTTTAAAAAATACGTTCGTTTTTCTTACAAATCTTTTATATTTTACCACAAAAACACACTGAAACACTTGTTCTCAATGTGTTTATTTCATATTAGTATAATTTCTTCATCAAACTAAAAAATTTATTGTTTGCTCAATAGCTTCCTACTTTTTTTGTGATTACAATCGACAGGTTTTTGAATTCTCTTCGGCATTTGAAAGGGACAATCAATAAACAAATTAATTTAAACATATCAGACACACCTTGAATTTCAAATTTTTTACACGTATTAAAAAATGTGATGATTTTAATTACTTTCTGAGATTTCTAATTTTCAATCTGTATAAGAAACTTTAGTGCATTTACCTTCGAATACTATTTCCATTAATTCTTTTTTTATGTTACGACGTTAACTTTTCTGTGTGTTTAGCGTTGACAGAAACTTATGTGAAAGTCACGCTAAACACACAGTCCGAAATAAAACCGTATAACACAAAAGAGAGATGAAATTTGTTTTTTTATTTTTATCAATTTATGGCATACTAAAAGTAACTAAAGATTGATTAAGTAGAGACGTAACAAAATAGCTACGTTTTTTTTAATATTTAAAAGGAGGTAGCTATCGCGGAAACAGCAGGTTTAAGCCGAGTTAGGAAAGAACCAATTTTTGTATTTCACTAACTAAAAAATAAATGTATAGATAACAAAAGTAATGTCAATAGCAGTAAAAAAATTTTTTGATCATAACAAAGTAAAGTATAAAAGTATAAGAACGAAAGTAAATAGCAAAAGTCTAAAAATCAAATACAAAAAACTATCTTAACTCAGTCGCTAAATTCAAAGCATTTAAACCTGAAAAAGAGTAAAAAGAAAAAACAACAGATTTTTATCTGTAAGATGGAACTCTACATATTATTTTAATTGAGTCAACTTGTCATGTTGTAAAATGACTTGGTTAACTTCTTAGCCATCAATTAAGAAGCGCCCTCAGCACAGGGAAGATACTACATCAGTGAATATAAGCTTTAAATCACTGCACTACTTCAACTTGAATAAAAAAGACCTTAAGATTTTTCTTAAGATCTTCTTTAAATGAACATCATCTTCTATAGAAAGGAAAGAACTATGGCAAAGAAAAAACGTAGTCGTTCAGAACGACGAAAAGCTAGAGAAAAAGCTAAGAAACAACAGATGGATGCTCTAAACACTTTTGAAGGTCGTAAACAATTCATCCAATCAAAGGGATTAACTAATCTAGTCACGCGCTTCAAGAAGGGAAAAGGTATCAAAAGAAATGAATCCAAAAAGACAGGAGAGGACATTCATTTAATCCATACAGACCGAACTCTTCATAACTACGCTGGATCCTGGAGCAGATTTGCTTCCTTTGTTGCTGCAACAGCCACTGCCGAAGATTTAAAAGCTCTTGAAAAATCTAAGAATGTAGATGTATGGATTGACTTAGTAAATCAATACTTAGAACATTGTAAAAAAACTGGGCTTTCTGCACCAACCCAATCAACTTACAAAGCAGCATTAGCTAAAGTCTTAGGCGTATCTTCTACTGCTTTTATTGCAACAGATATTCGATATCGAGCCAACAAAAAAAATAATCGCTTAAAATCTAATGACGATAGAATGTCTGAAGAAACGAATAATCGATGGTTTTCAATCGTATCTGCCACTGGACTACGAAAAAATGAGCTAAAAGCAATTACTGGTGACTCACTCTACCAACGTGAGGATGGCCGATATTATCTTAAAATCATTGGAAAAAAGCATAAAACAAAAGGAGCTAGAGATCGTTGGGTTCCGATTATCACACGAGACAAAGAAGAATTAGAGAGGCTTGTTGAGGAGTTTAAGCTAGCTGGTAAAAAGCGTGTGTTTCAAGTTCCATCTGCTTTAAAACCTCATAAATATCGTGCTGAATACGCAAAACGTCTTTATCTTTTTGTCGCGAGAGATCCCAAAGATATCAAAGATAAAAAAGAAAAAATTTATCTACGGGGAGAATTAAAAGGCGTTGTCCTTGATAGGAAGGCTTGTTTAATTGTATCACGTGCTCTCGGACATAATCGACCAGAAGAGTTTCAAAAGTCCTATGCTTACAAGTTAATCGCACAAGCAAACTAATAAGTACTTCTAAAAAATAATTGTATATCTCTCATTGAAATAAAAAAATAAATAAAGTAGGGAAAAACCTAATTTTTTCTCCAAACCCTTATCATTACGCTTTTTTTAACAATTAAACATTGTGTATTTTATTTTTTTCAAAATTTCTTCCATTTTTCACTTTTTTTTTTTTGAAAAAAAAGGCTTTTTCTGTCAAAAAAATGGCATACCTATATATAGGGGATTTAAATTGAATTAAAAATATACTTCCTAACAAAAATAATAGTAAAAAGGAAACATTAAAACATGAAAAGGAATACTAAAGTTTCTACTGAACAGAAACATTTAAATGAGAAAGAAATTCAATCTTGTTTTACTTTAATGAATTCCTTCTGGGGCTTTGATCGCATGGATTTTAACTTGGGTGAAAATCTAATTGTTGACATCGAAAAACTGATAGAATACAGCAAAAAGAATCCTGATAAAGTTAAAAAATTAAATTACAATTCAAATCAGATTGAAGATTTAATTATCCAATCAAGGGAATTCGGAAGACTTGAAATTGGAAAAATTTATAAAAAGGAAATCGGAGATACTGTTAATTATTGCTTACTACAACTGAATCATGGAGGTCTCAATTTTGAAACTCTCTCTATTTCTGCAATACGAAAGAAACTAATAAAAGTTGTAACGGAAATCAAACAGCAAACTGGTATTTGGATTATCCCAACAACAATTAGGATTCATCAAATGGAAATCTCATTTACATTTGCTACTGATGCGATTATTCATTTTCAAACAAGAAATTTATTATTGAGGGCTCTATCTAATACATCTCAAGTAAATAAAAAAGTTTATACAAAATGTTCAACTCCCGAAGACCACCATATTCTTTCAAGCAAAAAAAATGAAAACTTGTTGCATGTTCTTTACGATAAAACAGCAAAAGCTGAACATAATAACCAGATTGAATCAAACGTATCTCGTAAATATCGCATTTATAGATACGAAATGACACTGAATGAACAAAAAATTAAAAGTGAATTCAAGAGTACTGACTTGGATAAACTAAACCATGATCAGCTCTATTCATTTGTATATAGTGTGATTAAGAAAGGATTTTGCAACTTTAAGATAATTGTTCAAACTTCAGTAAGAGATACTCAAAATAAGTTAAAAGAATTGTATGAAGAAAAAGGTAAAGATGGATATATGAAAACTTTTTTTGAAACTCAACTAAATCATGCTATGGATTATTTGTATCCAATAACATTGGATGAATCTATTTTTTTATTTATTGATGCATCTGAATTTGTAAATCCAAAAAACTGTGCAAGAACTAAAAAAAATCTGATTAAAGAAAGTAGGAGGAATGATTTGAAAAATGGGAGTTATTTTCTTTCTATTATGATTACATGGCAAGTACTATATCTCTTTAGCTTAATGCTAAATAGTCTATATCTTGTTACTATCTTTGACTTTGGTTGTTACAAGAGTAATCAAAATAATAAACTCCATTTTTTTAAAATCCCTAGTTTTACTAATGAAGAAAAAGATAGTTTTATTAATGACGTTAATAAAATCAAGGATAAAGACATTGGTTCATCCCTGGATTCTTTTTTAAATGAAATTCAAATAAATACTTCTTCCATTTTAATATAAATTCTGATTAAAAAAATGGAAAAGTATTACTACAGCAACGTTTTCCTATTTTTTAACTCTTCAACCCTTGAAGACTTAAAAAAATCCAAACTAATTAAATTTAAATCTAATAGAAAGAAATAAACAGGACTATTTATGAATTTATTTATTCCAGACGACGAAATGGTTAGGCAACTTCAATTACTAATATCAGATACTGTTAAAAAAGAACTGGATAAATTTTTAGATATTAATGAAAATACCAATCATTTTTTAAATAAAAAGCAAACTTGTGAGTATTTGAATATAACAAATAATACTTTAGACAAGTGGATTAAGCAAGGATTGCCTTGCATTAAGATTGGTAAAACTGTTCGCTTTAGCAAATCTGAAATCAATCGCTGGTTACAAAAGCAGTAGAAATTCTATGGTCGTTTGTTATAATGTAACCATGGTATTTTCTAGCTCAATTCAAAAAAGGAGAATACTATGTCAATTACAAAAACGAAAAACGGAACCTATCGCTTACGTGTCTATATTCCTGAGGAAGTGAGGCCTTCACTAGGTGTTGATAAGAAAGTGATTGAAAAACGGTTCAAAACAAGGAATGACGCAAAAAAATATGAATTAGAACTTCAAAATAAGTTTGATAAAATTCTTAGTGGAGATTCAACCTCATTGGAAACAAATGGTTCAATCCTCTTTTCCGATTTTTATCACAATATTTGGTGGGAATCCTATAAAGCAGGTCAAACAACATCTACCACAAAACCACCTTCTCAAGCAACCATAGTTGGAACAGAAATTGCTTTTAGAAAACATATCCTCCCCTTGCTTGGAAATTATCCTATTGATTTTCTCAATCGAAATAAACAGGTTGTTTTGAACCTATTGACCCAAAAAGCAGAAGAATATGCCAACTTCAAAGTCATCAGAAGTTATGTTAACTCTATTTTTGATTGGGCTGAGGAATTGGAATATATCGAAACTAATCGCCTATCAAAAACTATAAGCCGTATCAAAGCCACTAAGAAAATCAAGCTACAGGAATCTAAAAAAGATGAAGATTTATATCTATCTCAAGAAGAACTTCAAGCATGGTTTACAGCTTTTGAAAAGGATTTGGAGACTGAAAAAATTCTATTCAAAGACTATGTTTTGTTCTATACTACCTTCTTTTTAGGAGATAGAAAGTCAGAGAGCTACGCTTTGCAATGGAAACATATTGATTTCAAAAATCAACAAATTCAATTGGTTCAATCCTTAGATCGATATAAAAATCAAAAGTCAACTAAAGGGAATAAAAAGACGATTTTTTCGATTCCACAAGAACTTACCGACTTGTTAAATTCTTGGAAGAAGCAACAAAAATCTGAATTGGCTTCATTTAACATCATGCAAACTCCTGAACAGTATGTTTTTACGTATATTGATACAAAGGGAAATGTAAACAGTTGTCTCCATGCTGATTATCTTAACAACAAGATGAAATCTGTTAAGCGTCGTCATCCAGAACTCGCACATGCAACCCCTCATAAATTACGACATACAGGAGCTACACTCGCTAAACAGGCTGGAACCTCTATGGAAGCTATTTCTGAAGCACTCACTCATAGTGATACGATTACAACTAAGACTTATGTCAACACTTCAAACGTAATCCCAATGGCTGTTGGAGAAATTGCCTTTCGTAATCTTAAAAAGTAATGGTGTGAATTTGGTGTGAAAAGTGGTGTGAATTTTGCTAAAAATCATCAAAAAAACACTCCATGGTGTGAACCATGAAGTGTTTCGAAACGTTGATATAATCGTGTTGATTAACGTTTTGAGAATTGTGATGCTTTACGAGCTTTCTTAAGACCTGGTTTCTTACGTTCAACTTTACGTGAGTCACGTGTAAGAAGTCCTGCGCGTTTCAATGAATCGCGGAAGTCTGGGTCTACTTGAAGAAGGGCACGAGCGATACCGTGACGGATAGCTCCTGCTTGACCAGCGTATCCACCACCAACAACGTTAACGAAAACGTCGTATGAACCTACAGTTGAAGTAACTGCGAATGGTTGGTTGATAACAAGACGAAGGTCAGCGTGTGGGATGTACTCTTCAACATCTTTTTTGTTAACAGTGATTTTACCAGTTCCTGGAACAAGGCGAACGCGTGCAACAGCGTTTTTACGACGTCCAGTACCTGCATATTGTGCTTGTGACATACTTTATTGTTCCTTTCCTTAGATAAGTCCTGAAATATCAAGAACTTCTGGTTGTTGTGCAGCGTGAGTGTGCTCAGCTCCAACGAATACTTTCAATTTCATACCTTGAGCTCGGCCAAGAGTATTGTGTGGAAGCATACCTTTAACTGATTTTTCGATCAAACGTACTGCATTTTTAGAACGAAGTTCACCAGCAGAGATTTGTTTCAATCCACCTGGGTGGTTTGAGTGAGTGTAGTAGATCTTATCAGTTGCTTTTTTACCAGTCAATTTAACTTTTTCAGCATTGATAACGATTACGAAGTCACCTGTATCAGTGTGTGGTGTGAATGTTGGTTTGTTTTTTCCGCGAAGTACGCTAGCAACAACTGCTGAAAGGCGTCCAAGAGGTACATCAGTTGCGTCAACAACGTACCATTTGCGTTCTACTTGGCCTGGTTTAGCCATGAATGTAGTTTTGTTCATGATTTCTCCTATATGAATATCGTTTTTGTTTACAGGGCGGATGTTCCGGTCCGCGGGGTATTTGAAAGGTTCCGGGGCCTTACAAATGGGGTAAACAATACCGTCTACTATCATACCAAATTTCACTACTAAAAGTCAATAGATATGAAAAATATTTTTGCCGATTTCAGTGTTTAACATCTAGAAAAACCTCGCTTTTGCGAGGCTCTCCTATTTATAAGCTAAGGCACGTTTAAAGGTTTTCCAGATTCCCAAATCATCCGTTTGAAGGACTAGGCTAGCATACATGCGTCCGATAAAGGCAGTTGCAGTGACTGCAAAAACAACCGTTATAGCAAGGGAAATCCAAGCTTCTAGACCACTTGCATACCCATTTATAGCTCTAAACGGCATAAAGAAGGTCGAGATGAAAGGAATATAGGAACCAATTTTCAGAACTAAATTGTCCCCAGCAGCACCTAGAGAAGTCACTCCGACAAATCCTGCTATAATCAAGATCATCAATGGCGACAAGGCCTTTCCTGAATCCTCAGGGCGAGAAACCATAGATCCTAGGAAGGCTGCTAAAACAACGTACATAAAGAGGCTAACCAAGACAAACAATAAGGTATTGAGCGAGAAGGCCTCTCCTAGATGATTTAAAATTCCAGATTGTGCCAAGATAGGGATGTCTTTAAAGAGCAGAATGGCAGCCAAACCACCCACGACGTAAATGCCAATATGAGTCAAAATCACAAGAAGCAGAGCCAGCATGCGAGCGTAGAAATAATGACTTGCTCGGATACTAGAGAAGACCACTTCCATGATTTTGGTTCCTTTCTCGCTAGCCACTTCCTGAGCAGTGACACTAGCATAGGTAATCAAAATCATATAAAGGAAGAAGCCAAGCCCTGCGGCTGCAATGGTTTGAACAATTTTTTTGTTTTCCTTAGATTCATCAATCTTCTCAGTAAAATCAACAGTTTGACTCAGACGTTTTTCCTGTTCTTGAGACAAATTAGCCGCCGAGCGATTGAGTTGGTATTGAAGCTCATTGAGTTTATTGGTTACTGCTAGCTTGATGCCTGTTTCAAGAGAAGTTTCACCGTGATAGACGGCCTTGAGGACGCTGTCCTCTTGGTCAATGGTTAGATAACCCTTGATTTTCTCATCCTTGATAGCAGCTTGAGCACTGGCTTCATCCTTATAATCAAAGTTGATACCATTGGTACCCTTGAGCCCTTCTTCCACAGATGGCACAGTTGTTACTACTGCTATCTTGCTATTCTTGGCCATAGAAGACCCTTGGAGATAGCCGATTCCTACAGATAAGGCTAAAAAGAGGAACGGCGAAATCACCATAAAGAAGAAACTCCACGACTTGACATGTCGAAGATAGGTTTCCTTCATTACAACCCACATATTTCTCATACTTCCACCCCTGATTCTAGTTTAAAGATTTCATCGATTGTTGGAGCCTGTTGGTCAAAGGTCGCAATATATTGACCTTGAGTGAGGATGGGGAAGAGTTCCCTTCCAGCACTTTCATCATCTAGGATCAATTTCCAACTACCTTGCTTGGTCAAGCTCACCTGTTTGACGTGAGGAAGTTTTTCCAGTTCTTCCTTGCTTCGTTCACTTGAAACAAAGAGACGTGTTTTCCCGTATTGATTGCGAACATCCTGAACTGGTCCATGCAAGACCACACGCCCATCACGAATCATGAGAATATCATCGCAAAGTTCCTCAACGTTGGTCATGACATGGTCAGAAAAGATAATGGTTGCACCACGCTCTTTTTCTTTTAAGATGACCTGCTTGAGCAACTCAGTATTGACTGGATCCAGTCCACTAAAAGGCTCATCCAAGATAATCAAGTCAGGCTCATGGATCAGTGTGATAATCAGCTGAATTTTCTGTTGATTCCCTTTGGAGAGGCTCTTGATTTTATCAGTCAATTTGCCCTTCACTTCCAATTTTTCCATCCATTGAGGGAGTTTTTCCTTGACTTCCTTAGCATCCATGCCTTTTAGAGTCGCCAAGTAGCGAACTTGCTCAAGGACTGTCAGCTTGGGCATAAGGCTGCGTTCCTCAGGCAGATAACCAATCCGAGCATAGGTTTCCTGACGAATCTCCTGTCCATCCAGACTGATCTCTCCTTGATACTCTAAAAATTTCAACATACTGTGGAAAATCGTTGTTTTCCCAGCACCATTCTTCCCGACCAAGCCCAGAATCCTTCCTGGACTTGCCTGAAAATCGACACCAAACAAGACTTGCTTGGGACCGAAACTTTTCTCTAGATTTCTTACTTCTAACATTTTCCACCTCCGAGATATGTTGCACTTATTATACTCCTTTTTGATAGCCTTTACAACGATTTATGTCCATTTTATCGGATTATAAGTAGCAAAAGTATCCTATCTCTAATAAATTTAAGTGCTTCAGCGATAGCTTTAGTATAACTCATTAAAGACTTTCTGAGATGGCTTCCTCCTCAACTATCGCTTTTCTCTTCTGAACTGTCCTTTTGAAACTAAAAATCCACCCCGAGGGATGGATTTTAGACTATTAACGCACTTCTGCATTCACTTTTTCTTCGAGTGATGCTTGGATTTTTTCCATATAGCGTGCGACTTCTTCGTCTGTTAAGCTATCTTCTGGATTTTGGAAGGTCAAGCTATAGGCCATTGACTTCATGCCAACTCCCAGTTTTTCGCCTGAGAAGACGTCAAAGAGTTTGATATCTGTCAAACGTTTCACGCCTGCAGCTTGGATAGCGTCTACAACTTCTTGATGAGTGACTTCTGCCTTGAGGAGTAGGGCCACGTCACGGCTGACTGCTGGGAATTTGGTGATTTCCACAAATGGAGCAGCTGGTTGAAGGGCAGCTTCAATGGCTGAAAGGTTGAGCTCCGCTACATAAGTTTCTGGGATATCGTAAGCCTTGGCAGTAACTGGATGCACTTGGCCAAGGAAACCAAGAACTTGGTCGCCAAGTGAAATCACGGCCGTACGTCCTGGATGTAGACTTGCAATCTCAGCTGTTGCTGCATAGGTCACTTCTAGTCCCAAGCGAGTAAAGAGGGCTTCAAGGATTCCCTTAGCATAGAAGAAATCAACTGGAACTGCTGCCGTTTGGAAATCTTTTTCAGCAACCAAGCCGGTTAAGGCAAAGGCAAAGCTATTGATCTCATTTGGTAGATCTTCTTTTGGATCGCCTGTTTGTTCAAAGACTTTTCCAATCTCGTAAAGAGCCAAGTTTTTGTTCTTACGAGCCACGTTGTAGGCCACTGTATCAAGAATACCTGAGACCATATTTTGACGGAGAACGGAACGATCCACTGTCATTGGCCACATAAGTTCTGTAAGGTTACTTGGTTGAGCCGTAAACTCAACTGCTTTTTCAGGAGTTGTCAGAGCGTAGGTGATGATCTCTGTCAAACCTGCTCCTTCAGCGATGGTACGGACTTGACGGCGCAGTTTTTGTGTCGCAGTCAATTCACCAGCTGTACCGTCATCTTTTGGAAGACTAGTTGGCAAGCGATCATAACCATAGATACGGGCGATTTCTTCAAAGAGGTCCGCTTCGATAGTGATATCCCAACGACGACGAGGTACGCTGACTGTAAAGCTTTCTGCATTGCCAGAAAGGCCAAAGTCAAGACGACGGAAGACGTCTTCCACATCAGCATAGGAAAGCTCCGTACCAAGGACGCGGTTAACGTCTGCAAGGGTTGAAGAAACTTCCACATCAGAAGTATCAAGCTCTCCTGCTGAAACGATGCCCTTACGTACCGTCGCACCTGCAAGATCAGCAATCATGCTCGCTGCAGCATCAAGTGCTTCGTTAACAGTTGCCACATTGATGCCTTTTTCAAAGCGAGAAGATGATTCAGAACGAAGGTTAAGGCGTCCGCTAGTCTTGCGGATGGATTTACCATTGAAAACAGCCGCTTCAAGGACCACACGACTAGATTTTTCAGAGATTTCTGTTGCTTGACCACCCATAACACCTGCAAGGGCTACTGGCTTGTCTGCGACAGTGATGACTAAGTCATTTGTTTCCAAGTCACGCTCTTCACCATCCAAGGTCACCAATTTTTCACCAGCACGCGCTTCACGCACACGAATCTCGCTTCCTTCAAAGGTATCCAAGTCAAAGGCATGCATGGGTTGACCAAAGTAGAGCAGGATGTAGTTGGTTACGTCTACGACATTGTTAATCGGACGAATCCCTTCGTTCATGAGAAGGTTTTGCAACCATTGTGGACTTGGTGCGATAGTCACATTGTCCAAGATACGGGCTGCATAGTAAGGCGCCTTGTCTGTCTCAATGCCTACAGAAAGGGCATCTGTTGCAGCTTCATTTGTTTCTATTAAACTGAATTCTTTAAAGTTGACTGCCTTGTCATAGATGGCTGCCACTTCGTACGCTACTCCACGCATAGATAGAGCGTCTGCACGGTTTGGTGTGATAGAAAGTTCGATGATTTCATCATCCAAGTCTAGGTAAGAAAAGACTTCGTCCCCAGGAACAGCATCTTGAGGCAAGATTTGAATACCATCTGCGAATTCCTTTGGTACAACTGAGTCAGAAATACCTAATTCACCAAGTGAACAGATCATTCCAAGTGACTCTAAGCCACGGATTTTCCCTTTTTTAATCTTGTAATTGTCAGCAATACGAGCTCCTGGAAGAGCCACCATAACCTTAATACCAGCACGCACATTCGGTGCACCACAAACGATTTGACGTGCTTCTTCTTCGCCAACGTTAACCTGACAAACATGGAGGTGAGTTTCTGGCACATCTTCGCAAGACAAGACCTCACCGACGACAATTTTTGAGAGACCAGCAGCAGGTGATTCCACACCTTCGACCTCAATCCCTGTAGTTGACATTTTTTCAGCCAACTCTTGTGATGGCACATCAATGTCCACCAATTCTTTTAACCATTTATAAGATACAAGCATAATTCTGATTGTAAGAACCCACAAGTAAGTTCTTTTCAATTCCTTTCTTTTTCTTCGAGTCAGTCCTCACCATTCTCATCAAGAGAAAATGACTAGGACTGTATAGGACTGTGTTTCAGGTTTCAATCTTATTTAAACTGTTCTGAGAAGCGGACATCGCCTTGGTAGAAACCACGGATATCATTGATTCCGTAACGGAGCATAGCAACACGCTCTTGACCAAGACCAAAGGCAAAGCCAGAGTATACAGTCGCATCGATACCACTCATTTCAAGGACACGTGGGTGAACCATACCGGCACCCATAATCTCGATCCAACCTGTTTTCTTACATACGTTACATCCTTCTCCACCACACTTGAAGCAAGAAACATCCACTTCAACAGATGGCTCTGTGAATGGGAAATAAGATGGACGCAAACGGATCTGACGCTCTTCACCGAACATCTTTTGGACGATCAACTGAAGCGTTCCTTGAAGGTCTGCCATAGAGATGTTTTTCCCAACAACCAAGCCTTCGATTTGGTGGAATTGGTGACTGTGGGTTGCATCGTCCGTATCACGACGGAACACACGCCCCGGTGAGATCATTTTCAAAGGACCTTTTGAAAAATCATGAGCGTCCATGGCACGCGCCTGAACTGGAGACGTGTGAGTACGAAGCAAGATTTCTTCTGTGATGTAGAAAGTATCCTGCATATCGCGAGCTGGGTGATCTTTTGGGAGGTTCATACGCTCGAAGTTATAGTAGTCTTGCTCCACTTCAAAACCATCCACGACTTGGTAACCCATCCCAATGAAAATATCTTCGATTTCTTCACTGGTTTGTGTGAGAACATGACGGTGACCAGTCGCAACTGGGCGACCTGGAAGTGTCACATCGATGCTCTCACTTGCTAGTTGAGCTTCTACTTTCTTTTCTTCCAAGAGCTTAACCGTTTCTTCAAAGGCCGCTGTCAAGATATCACGCGCTTCATTGACATGTTTCCCGATGATTGGGCGCATCTCAGCAGAGACATCTTTCATCCCTTTGAGGATTTCCGTAAGCGACCCTTTTTTACCAAGGACAGAGACACGCAAGTCTTGCATCTCTTTTTCATTTTCAGCAGTAATCTGCTGCAAGCTAGCCAGCGTTTCTTCACGAAGCGCTTTTAATTGTTCTTCAATAGTTGACATAATTCCTCCATCAGTCCCTCGTAGATAAAAAGAAAACCACATGCCAAAAACTCCACTCGGAGCGTTGACACGCGGTACCATCCGTTTTCATCTGACAAGTCAGACCTTCATTTCTAAATCCATGCGCAAGTGAATTCACCCAGCTTTCATATAGAGAACTTGCAGTCACGGCTCTCCTCCCTGATATACTTCCCTTGAGTTACTAGTCTTGCGGATTCCTATTCAATTACTACTTAGTTTATCAGATTTTTAGTTAAAAAACAAGTTAGATTAGACTAATTTCAATATAAAAAGGAACAAGACACAATGCATTACCTATTTGTAGGATCTGTTTCACCTGCTTTCCTTTTCAATAAAAGAGTTGCTGCTTGATTAAAACCATCACACCAGTTATACCATTTTGCTTCATACTCATCTTGAGATACGATATGATTTTTTAAATCCAGAACAGAGTAAATCTTTCTTTCCTCACAAGCTTGCGCATAGAGATAATACAGTTCATCGCCACCATCTCTATCCCACTTAGCAGAAATCGTATCCCTACCTGCCAATAAAGCCTGATAAGCCCTGTGATGCCCGTCTGTAATCAACAAGCAGTCTCCGAATGCAAGAACACTGATTGGAGCAACATTGATTATTTCTACCGACTGATAAAGCATCTGGATATCTTGTAACTTCTTTTCTGATAAGTATAGTTGAGTCGGATGGAGATCTGTTATATTGACTTTCATTTCTTTTTCCTCAAAGGAATTTGATGCTCACTTCTGCTTGCCTTTAAATCGCCATTGGAAGCGAAGCTTGTCATAGAAAGGAAATTCGATAAACAAGACCCCCAAACCCACACAGAAACTGGCAAGAACATCTGATGGGTAGTGAACTCCCAGATAGACCCGAGATAGCAACACACTGACTAGGTAGAAGCCAAGGACGATTTGCACAATTTTTTTCCAAACCGGATCTTTAATCCGTTGACTGAGAATGACAATCAAAGTCCCTACCATCAGAGTCACTGCCAGAGAATGGCCACTTGGAAAAGAAAATCCCCTCTCCTCTACCAAGTGTAAAATAGCTGGCCGTGGGCGCTGGTAGATATTTTTAAAGGTCACGATTAAAAGACCGGCTAAGGCTAGATTACCCGCCATGAAGTAGCTTTCTATCTTCCACTGCTTACGATAAAAGATAAAGGCTGCAATGGCAACCCAGGTAATGATTACTGGGATATCAATCAAATGCGTAAGGGCTCGGAACAGAACTGTCAAATAATCTGGCAAGTCCCCACGAAGAACAGTCTGAAGCGGTTGATCAAAACCGACCAGCGTTTCGGGGTAAAACTTGACCATATAGCCAAGAAGGACGAAAAGTAAAAGGGCAAAACTGCCCTTCATTAAAAATGTTTGTTTATCTCTCATAATATTTTAAGGTTGGTTTCAAGAGGACGTATAACAACCAGAATGAAACGGAAAAGATTACACCCTCAATCAAGTTGAAAGGTAATACCATGGTCATCAAGTAGTTAGAAAGTCCTATAATTTCTCTAATATCAAAGTTGGCAAACTGCGCGTATAAAGGAACCGCATAGACATAGTTGAGAACCAACATGGCAGAAGTCAATCCAATAGTTCCCGCTAGAGATGCCAGTAGAAAACGAAGAGTGCTACGTTCCTTTTTCCAAATCAAACCAAAAGCGATAACAAAAACTCCCAAGGCTACGATATTCATTGGCAAGCCAATGTAAGTATTCACTCCCTGGCTATTGAGAAGCAACTTCAAGAGTGATCGCAACAAGAGAATCCCGAGAGCAGCTGGCAAATCCATCACTACCAAGCCCACAAGGACTGGCAAGATACTAAACTCGATCTTGAGGAAGGTCGCCGCTGGCAAGAGCGGAAAGTCAAAGTACATCAGCACAAATGAAATGGCTGATAAAATCGCAATGGTCGAAATTCGACGTGTGTTTGTCATAACAGGTTCCTCCAATTTTCTATAAAATCAGAAGAAGTTGGAAAGGATCCCTCTATCTATTCTCACTTTTTATATCCCAAAAGTTCCCTCTCACTCTTTTGAGCAAGCGGTTGCAATTCATCTATAAACTCATTAGAACAGACAAAGCCATTCTTTCGTCTTCTCCCATCCAGACTATACTGTCGGTTGTGGAATCGCACCACATCAGCTTGCGCTCGCGGACTTCTTTAACTAAGATATTTTGGATTAATCTAGGCGTCGCAGTCGAAGATAATACTTAAGTATATCGAGACAAGACAACGAAGAGAAAGCCAAAATAGCTAGTTAAAGTCACCGCCGGTCGGGAATCTCACCCAGCCCTGAAGACCTTTTAATCATAACAAAAAACGCTTGCAAGTGCAAGCATTTTGATTATTTCAATTTATCTGCTTCATAGGTGTGAACAAGCTCAAGACCTGCAAAATTCTGCTGACGGAGCGCTTCATAGACAATCATGCATACGGTATTGGAAACATTGAGGCTGCGAACATGCTCATCGTTCATAGGAATACGGAGAGCTTTCTCAGGATGTTCTCGCATAAAGTCCTCAGGCAAGCCCTTGTCTTCACGTCCAAAGAGAAAATAATGATCCCAACCACTTGCCAAATCTGCTTCAGAATAGACCTTTTCCGCAAATTTTGAAATCAGATAGAGTTTACCCTTCATCTGAGACATGAAATCTTCCAAACTGTCATAAAAATAAATCTCAAGCTTATCCCAGTAGTCCAAACCAGCCCGCTTCATCTTCCGATCATCAATCGGAAATCCCATCGGTTTGATGATGTGGAGGGGAGAATTGGTCGCAGCGCAAGTACGCGCAATGTTACCTGTATTTTGTGGAATCTGAGGTTCAAATAATACAATGTGATTTGTCATTACGGGTTTCCTTTTATCATTGCAAAAAAATAGCCACACTGCCCGGAGTCAAGCTCAGCAAACAGCGTGGTTAAGGCATCGTTAACTTACCTCACAACAGGTTTGAAGTAAATCAGCGAAACTACTTTCTTAGTATAACACTTTCAGAATCATTGTCAATAGAAATGACTTGATTTTTTTACTTTTTTTGATGATATTTTCATGTTTGGTCATTCCCTTTCTGAAAAGGTATAGTAAAAGAGCCAAATCACTTCAAATCGGAGACATCGTTATAGAAATTAAGCAAATGTATCTTCAAAACGTGAAAAAGGCCTTTCTTCCCTTAAAAATCGCCTTAGCAAGTGCATTTTTTGCTAAAAAAGGGTATGATAGTTACATCATGAAAAAGTAGGTTTTTTATATGAAAATTGTCCTCGTTGGTGGAGGGAAAGTTGGTTTCGCCCTCTGTCGTTCACTGGTTGCAGAAAACCATGACGTTGTCCTCATCGAACAAGATGAGGCTGTCCTCAATCACATTGTCAGTCGCTATGATATCATAGGTCTCCTTGGAAATGGTGCTGACTTTGCCATCTTGGAGCAAGCCGGTGTTCAAGAGTGCGATATCTTTATCGCCCTAACCGAACACGATGAAGTGAATATGATTTCAGCGGTACTTGCTAAAAAAATGGGGGCTAAAGAAACCATCGTTCGGGTGCGAAATCCTGAATACTCTAATGCCTATTTTAAAGAGAAAAATATTCTTGGATTTTCACTTATCGTTAATCCAGAACTCCTAGCAGCGCGTGCGATCTCAAATATCATTGATTTCCCTAACGCCCTCTCTGTCGAACGATTTGCTGGAGGGCGGGTCAGTCTCATGGAGTTTGTTGTCAAGGATTCTAGCGGTCTTTGTCAAATGCCAATCTCAGACTTCCGTAAAAAGTTTGGTAATGTTATCGTCTGTGCTATGGAGAGAGATCATCAACTGATGATTCCAAGCGGTGATGTTATTATCCAAGACAAGGATAGGATTTTTGTTACGGGAAATCGTGTAGATATGATGCTTTTCCATAACTATTTCAAATCTCGTGCAGTGAAAAGCTTGCTTATCGTCGGAGCTGGAAAGATTGCTTATTATCTACTCGGCATTTTAAAAGACAGTCGCATTGATACCAAGGTCATCGAAATCAATCCTGAAAGAGCTCGTTTCTTCAGTGAAAAGTTCCCCAATCTCTATATTGTCCAAGGAGATGGAACTGCAAAAGACATTTTACTGGAAGAAAGTGCTCCCCACTATGATGCAGTCGCGACCTTGACTGGAGTTGATGAGGAAAATATCATCACTTCTATGTTTCTTGACCGTGTTGGCGTCCATAAGAATATCACCAAGGTAAACCGAACAAGCCTTCTAGAGATTATCCACGCGCCTGATTTTTCAAGTATCATCACACCAAAAAGCATCGCAGTGGATACCATTATGCACTTTATCCGTGGTCGAGTGAACGCTCAGTACTCAGACCTTCAAGCCATGCACCATCTCGCAAACGGTCAAATTGAAACTCTCCAATTTCAAATCAAGGAAGCTAATAAAATGACTGCCAAACCTCTATCACAGTTGAAATTGAAAAAAGGGGTTCTCATCGCAGCCATTATCCGAAAAGGAAAAACAATCTTCCCTACTGGAGAGGATATGCTTGAGGTGGGAGACAAGTTACTCGTGACGACCTTATTGCCAAATATCACCAAAATTTATGATTTGATTGAGAGGTAAAAAATGAATAAAAGTATGATTCGTTACCTCCTCTCAAAGCTTCTCTTGATTGAGGCTGTTCTTCTCCTAGTTCCTGTTAGTGTAGCGATCTATTACCAAGAATCCAGTCAAGTATTTATCGCTCTCTTTTCTACGATTGGAATTTTAGTCCTTCTCGGTGGCCTAGGCGTTTTACGGAAACCGAAAAACCAACGGATTTATGCCAAGGAAGGGGTCTTAATTGTTGCCCTCTGTTGGATTTTATGGTCTTTCTTTGGCGGCCTCCCCTTTGTCTTTTCAGGACAAATCCCAAGCATTATCGATGCCTTCTTTGAAATCAGTTCTGGATTTACGACTACAGGAGCAACTATTCTGAACGATGTTTCCGTTCTCACTCGTTCCCTCCTCTTCTGGCGAAGTTTCACCCACTTGATCGGAGGGATGGGGGTACTCGTCTTTGCACTTGCCATTATGGACAATGCCAAGAATAGCCACTTGGAGGTGATGAAGGCTGAGGTCCCTGGACCTGTCTTTGGCAAGGTCGTATCCAAGCTAAAAAACACTGCCCAGATTCTCTATCTGCTTTATCTGGCTCTCTTCTCCCTTTTTGTGGTTATCTACTATCTAGCAGGCATGCCTCTCTATGATAGTTTTGTCATCGCTATGGGAACGGCAGGAACTGGGGGCTTTACCGTCTATAACGACGGAATTGCCCACTATGGTAGCTCGCTCATCACCTATCTAGTTAGTATCGGAGTTCTGGTTTTTGGAGTTAACTTCAATCTCTACTACTACCTCATGCTCCGTCGGGTTAAGGCTTTCTTGGGAGATGAAGAACTACGAGCATATATCATCATTGTCCTAGTTTCTACAGGCTTGATTACGCTTAATACACTCCACCTCTATCAAGGTGTCTCTAAGAGTGTTGAAATGGCCTTCTTCCAGGTTTCCAATATCATCACGACAACAGGTTTTGGTTACGGAGATATTACCAACTGGCCCCTCTTCTCCCAATTTATCCTCCTCTTCCTCATGGGAATCGGTGGATCAGCTGGCTCAACTGCAGGTGGTCTTAAGGTGATCAGAGGACTTATCCTCTCTAAAATCGCAAAAAATCAGATTTTGTCCACCTTATCCCCTCACCGTGTTTTGACTCTACACGTCAATAAAACTGTGATTGATAAGGATACCCAGCACAAGATTCTTAAATATTTTGCTATCTATATGATGATTATTCTCTCCCTCATCTTTATCGTCAGTCTTGATAGCAATGATTTTCTAGTCGTGACCAGTGCGGTCTTCAGCTGTTTTAACAATATCGGACCTATTCTAGGTACAACCTCGAGTTTTGCCATCTTTAGTCCCATCTCTAAAATCCTACTCTCCTTTGCAATGATTGCAGGTCGTTTAGAGATATACCCAATTTTGCTACTCTTTATGAAACGTACCTGGTCTAAACGTTAATGATAATACAATTCCCCTTTTACAAGCTAGTAGAAGGGGAATTTTTTCTATTAAAAATGAGAAGACCTTTCGGCCCTCTCCTAGTCTGTTTATTTTTTAAGAGCTTCTTTGTATCGAGCAACTTCTGCTTGATTGGCCCAAACATAGTGACCTGGACGAATTTCTACCATAGATGGCTTGTCTGTCTCATAGTCATGTTGGTCAGGATCGTAAACTTTCAAGACCTTCTTGCGTTCCAAGATTGGATCTGGAATCGGTACAGCAGATAGAAGCGCTTGAGTGTATGGGTGGACAGGATTGTTAAACAACTCCTCTGTCTCCGCCACTTCGACGATAACTCCCTTATAGATAACCGCGATACGATCTGAGATAAAGCGAACAACTGACAAGTCATGGGCGATAAAGAGATAGGTCAAGCCCAACTCTTTTTGGAACTTCTTGAGCAAGTTTAAGACTTGCGCACGCACTGATACGTCCAAGGCTGAAATTGGTTCATCCGCAATAACGAAATCAGGCTCCATCACAAGAGCACGGGCAATCCCGATACGCTGACGTTGACCACCAGAAAACTCGTGTGGGTAACGGGTCAAGTGTTCTTTCAAAAGCCCAACTTCATGAATCATCTTTTGAACTTTTTCTTTTCGATCTTCTTCATCTTTAAACAAGTGATAGTTGTAAAGACCTTCAGAGATGATATAGTCAACTGTCGCACGCTCATTCAAGCTCGCTGCAGGGTCCTGGAAAATCATCTGGATACGACGGATCAAATCTGATGATTCCTTATGAGATTTTTTCCCATTAATTTTATGACCATCAAAGATGATTTCACCTTTACTAGTATTATTTAGACCAATAATGGCACGACCAATGGTTGTTTTCCCACTACCAGACTCACCAACAAGAGAGAAGGTTTCTCCCTTGTTGATAAAGAAGTTGGCGTTTTTAACCGCGACAAACTTCTTACTTCCTTCACCGAAGGAAATTTCTAAATCTTTAATTTCTACTAATTTTTCAGACATTTCCTTCCTCCTAGTCTTCTAGATGAGCAAAGCCCATTTTATCACGAATCTTGTCATGCAAATCTGCAATGACTCCAGGTTTTTCAACTTTAGGAGCATTCTCATGAAGCAACCAAGTCTTAGCCCAGTGGGTATCAGTGACTGAAAACTTAGGTGCCTTCTCTTCAAAATCAATTTGCATCGCATAATCTGAACGAAGGGCAAAGGCATCACCTTTCAACTCAGTATAAAGAGACGGTGGTGTTCCTGGGATAGAGTACAATTCCCCTTTATCATCAGCAAGCTGAGGCAAGCTAGACAAGAGACTCCAAGTGTATGGATGACGTGGATCGTAGAAGACTTCCTCAACAGTACCGTATTCTACAATTTCCCCAGCATACATAACCGCCACCTTATCGGCAATACTTGCTACCACACCAAGGTCATGGGTGATAAAGATAATAGTAAAGTGGTACTCATTTTGCAAGGTTTTAAGCAAATCAATGATTTGCGCTTGAATGGTTACGTCAAGGGCCGTTGTTGGCTCGTCACAGATCAAGATATCTGGACGACAGGCAAGGGCAATCGCAATAACGATACGTTGGCGCATCCCTCCAGAATATTGGAAAGGATACTCTTCAAAACGTTTTTCAGCGTCTGGGATTCCGACCTTGTTCATATAGTCGATTGCCATCTCTTTGGCTTCCTTAGCTGTTTTCCCTTGGTGTTTAACGATAACTTCAGTGATTTGGCTACCGATTGTATTGATTGGATCCAAACTTGTCATAGGATCTTGGAAGATGGTCGCAATTTTAGCACCACGAATCTTCTCCCATTCCTTGTTAGAAGTAAGAGCAGTCAAGTCTTGTCCACGATAGTCGATGCTTCCTTGGGCAATACGTCCATTGTCTTCTAACATCCCTGTAAAGGTTTTTGTTAAAACAGATTTACCAGAACCGGACTCACCTACCAAGGCAAGAACTTCTCCTTCAATCAGGTCCAGAGAAACTCCTCGGATAGCCGTCAGAACTTTGTCACGAACGTCAAATTCCACGACAATATCACGAGCAGTCAAAATTACATTTTTTCCTTTTATCATGTCTACTCCTATCTATGTGTACGTGGATCACTAGCATCCGCTAGGTTTTGACCAACAACGAAAAGAGATAGGGATACCAAGATCAAGGTTGTCAATGGAATCCAGAACAAGTAAGCGTTGGTCGTAACGTTTTGTGAGTAATCTGAGATCAAACGTCCCAAACTTGGCACTGTTACAGGCAATCCCAATCCAAAGAAGGAAAGGAAGGCTTCATAAGAGATGAAGCTTGGCAACATCAAGGTCATTGTAGAAACAATAACAGATACCAATTGCGGCATGATGTTTTTAACAATGATTTTAAAGGTTGGTGTTCCAAGTGTTTGAGAAGCAAGGTTGTATTCCAAGTCACGGTAACGCATGATTTGAATACGAATCATATAAGCAATCCCAATCCAAGTTGTCACACTCATGGCAAAAATCAAATTCCAGAAACCAGCACCAATTGAGTAAGTCAAGACAATGACAATCAAGAGAGATGGAATGTTTGAAATAATGTTATAAACTTCCATCATGACACGGTCTACAGATTTTGAAATTCCCCAGATTCCACCAACAATAACCCCAATTACAAGGTTGATAAAAGTTGCAATTACAGAGATGAGGATAGAGTTACGCGCACCAAACCAAACCCCATCAAACAAGGATTTACCATTGCTATCTGTACCAAACCAATGTTCAGCATTGGGCTTGATAAAACGAGCACTAAAGTCATTGACCTTACTTACATCGTTGAAGTCAAAATCTGAGAACATTGGGTAAATAAAGCTCATCAAGATAATAGCAACCAAAATTCCTAGCATAAAGACGGTTGATTTTTTCTTTAGAAATTGTCTAAATACAGAACCCCAGTATGAATAGGCAGGAGCATCAATTGTTTCAGAGGCAAAATCGTCACGTTTTACGAACTGAAATTTTTCTTTATCGATTGTTGACATTATTTGCCTCCTTTCTCTGTCAATTTAATACGTGGGTCAAGCATGGTCATCCAGATATCACCTACAAAGAGTGAGAAGATAGAAATACATGTGAAGATGAAGACAAGACCAACTACCATTGAGTTGTTTGATGCCTTAACAGAGTCAATCAACATTTTACCCATACCTGGGAAAGCGAAGACCGTTTCTGTCAATGTTGCACCACCGATAACTCCGATTACGGCACCAGGAATACCTGAAACCAAAGGAACCATGGCATTTTTAAAGATGTGTTTATTTGAAATTTCTTTTTCAGACAAACCTTTGGCACGAGCAAAACGTACGAAGTCCTGAGATTGCAAGTCGATCATGTAACGACGAATCCAGATAGCTGTACTTGGTGCACCCAGCAAACCTAGAATGACTGCTGGCAAGACATATGAACGCCAGTCCCCTGCTCCCAAGATAGGAAATGAATCTGGCAGACCGATAGATGATCCAATCAAGCGCACGATATAAACCAAGGCAATCGTTGGAAGGGCAAGCAAGAAGGTTAGAGCACCTGTCGAGAAGCTATCAATCCAAGTATTCTTGTGGCGAGCCATAGCAGATCCAAGTGGAATCGCAATCGCATACGAAATAATCAAACCAATCAAACCAGCAACCGCTGAGCTTGCAATCATTGAAGGATATTGATAATTGCTTTCTGTAGCTGTATATGGATCGTCTTTACCATAGTTGGCTACTTCACGCGCATCTGCTTGACTTGGAGATTTGTAAGTACGAGAGTAAATATCTACAGATGAAGTCTTTTTACCTGTAGGGAATTGAACTTCTGATGTCTTAGTTTGTCCCTGACCTTGTGTGATAACTTGAAGCACTGGTGTGTTTGCATAAGTTGGGTAAGAATCTCCCAAGTTAATGTTCACAAAGTTTTGGTGTACAAATGGGAATTGATTGTTGAAATACAAAAGGTATTTGTGTTTTGTACCTGAACCAACCAATGACCAACCGATAGCAGGGTCATTTTCAAAACGAAGATAACGTTGCAAGTTTGGATTTTCAGGGTCTTGAATTTTGTTTGGATGATCAATATCAATCAAGTTCGCATAGAATTTGAAAACACGTTCAAAAATCGGAATTTCACGCGTAGCATAGAATTGACCACTTTCTGAGAACACACCAAGTGTCCAACCATTTCCTAGTTGGTTGATGTATTTTTCGTAGATTGCCTTATTGGTATCATTGGCATCCACTGTTACAGATGAGTCCATTGTGCTCGCTCTTTCTTGCAACTCTTTGGTATCGTAGTACTCGATATAGCCCATCCGTTCATAAACGGTATTTTCATAATTATCCCGCTTGTCCGGCGTCGTTGCAATCTTGTTATAGTTGGTATCCTGCTTGAAAATCAATTTTCGAGGAACCATCGTATAGATAATTGTGTAGGTCAAGGTTGTCACCAAGAAAATGGACAACAATGAACGTAATACACGCATAAAAATATATTTCTTCATATCGTTTCCTTTTAAAATCCCAAAAGAACCTTCTCCTCATGGAGAGAAAGTTCTCTTGAGAGTTATTTATTTAACGTGATTAGCCAATTCTTTTTGAACTTTTTCGTTTGATTCTTTTTTCTCTTTGAGCCATTTCTCACGAGCTTGTTCATAGTCAGCTTTGGTTACAACCTTGTCTTGCAACTGAATATATTTGAAGTATACATCTGAACCCTTATCTCCAGATTGGCTGTATGATGCAGAGAATGGTACAACACGAGAAATGATTGGTGCAGCACCACTTAATGCCATAGCTGGCAAGAAGAGTGAGCTGTCTGTCAACCAAGCTTGGGCAGCTGCGTATTTTTCATAACGAACATTCAAGTCACTTGTTTCTTTTCCTGCTTCATCAACCAACTTATCGTATTCTTTCAAACCAACTTGGGCAGCTGCAGCATTATCTGCACCTTCGTAACCCATGTATGTTTTTGTTTGTTCAGCATTCGTTGTCTTCAAGATATCAAGATAAGTTGATGGATCTTCGTAGTCAGGGTTCCATCCAACTGCTCCTGAGAGGTCCCAATCTTCTGCCGCAGCGTTTGCAGCATAGTAAGTGATATTGTTCAACTCATCTTTAGAAATTTGTTGGATATCGATAACCACATTATCTTCACCAAGTACTGTTTCAACAGATTGTTTGAAGGATTGGATACGTGCAATATAGGCTTTAGAAGTTTGGTCTACTGGGATATCCAAGTGGATAGGGAATTTCACACCTTCTGCTTCCAATGCAGTTTTAGCTTTGGCAAATTCTGCTTTAGCTTTATCGGCGTTGAAGAGTCCATCTTGACCATCCGCAAAGTTTACGTTCTTCCATTCATCACCATAAGCAGCCATCTTTTCAGTTACCAAGTCACCGAAAGTTTTTTCGCCTGCTGAGACAAAGGTAGGTTTCACAAAGAGGTTACGAACTGCAAGAGGAGCGCCTTCTTTACCATTAATTTGTGCTGAGTAAGACGTACGGTCAAAGGCAAAGTTCAAAGCCTGACGGAAATCTTTGTTAAGAAGGGCTTTCTTAGTAGAAGTCTTCTCCTCGTCAGTTGTCTTAGAAGTGTATTTGTATCCTTGACGGTCAATATTCACACCCAAACCACCAATACCAGGTCCTGATGGATTGTAGTAGATATTTTCCTTGTAGCTTTCTGCTACCTTAGAGTAGTTTGAACTTGTAGGGAAGAGACGGGCATAGCTATAAGCTCCGCTTGTAAAGTTACGCTCAAGCGACTCTTGGTCTGATCCATCATAGAAAGCAAGAGTAACTTTATCGAGATGAACATTGTCTTTGTCCCAGTAGTTTTCATTTTTAGCGAACTCGATAGAAGACTTAGCAGTCAACCCTTTCAGCAAGAATGGACCATTGTAAAGCAAGGATGTAGGGTCTGTTGCTTTAGCAAAGTCAGCTCCTTTTGATTTTTCAAAATCTTCGTTCAATGGCCAGAAGATTGAATAAGCCATCTTAGAGTTCCAGTATGGTTCTGGTTGGTTCAAAGTATACTCAAGAGTATAATCATCAACTGCCTTTACACCTACTGAAGAAAAATCTTTTGAATTGCCTGATAAATAATCAGACAAACCTTTAACAGAATTTTCTGCTAGGTAAAGAGCTTCTGACTTGTTATCAGCTGCGTGTTTCAAACCATTTACAAAGTCTTTGGCAGTAACTTCTGCGTACTCTTCTCCGTCAGATGTAAACCATTTGACTCCTTTACGAATCTTGTAAGTATAAGTCAAACCATCTTTTGAAACGGACCAGTCCTCTGCAACTGCAGGAACTAGGTTCCCATACTTATCGTTTGTGAAAAGACCATCGATACCATTTGAAGTGGCAACCTTAGTACTTTGTTTCCCTGAAATGAGGTAATCCAACGTTTCTGGATCAGCTGTATAAACATAACCATAATTTTTTGGCGCTGTTGAATCAGATGATTTTGAAGAACCACAAGCAGCTAAAACGCCAGTTGCTAATAGGGCAATTCCTGCTGCGACAAATACTCTACTTTTTTTCATATTGTTAACTCCTCTTTGAAAAATTTAGGCTTATTGTCAATTATATCATATATTATCTAAAAAGTAAACGAATTTTCAGAATATTTAGGCGTATACCCTCAAAAAACTTCTATTTGTCAAAATTTTTGCATTCTTTATTTGTTTCTGGAAGAAATACTTTCTAGTCCGACCCTCTTTAGAATGGGATTTTTACAAGCTTTTTCTCACTTCTTCGATCATCATCTGTTTTCCTAAATTGGATTTTAGAATAAGAAACTATTGACGGGAAATGATTTTCAAGGTATAATAATAAACGTTGAGGCGGTATAGCCAAGTGGTAAGGCACGGCTCTGCAAAAGCTTGATCGTCGGTTCAAATCCGTCTACCGCCTTATATCATCTGTTTTATCAGAATTCAACGAGACAGAGAGCCTGAAAAATCGGGCTTTTTTGTTATTCCTAATAAGTGGGGACAACTGTACCTACCATATAGATTTACAAAAAGCAGTGACTCAAGTCACTGCTTTATTCTGTTTCTTCTTCAGGTTCTAGTTCTGTGATTTGAACTTTTACCTTGGTAACACGTCCATTTTTCACCTTATCATTGGTCAGGACGATTTGTTTGTTTTGACTGACCAGTTCATAACTGATTTTTTCAGTTGTTGGAATCGTACCAACACCCGTCAAATAATAACCGGCGATGGTATCCACATCATCGCTTTCTAGTTCGACACCAAAGTAGTCATTGAAGTCGTTAAGATTCATGGTTCCCTGTGCAATATAGGTGTCCTCACCGATTTGATGGACTTCGATTTCTGCCCTATCCGTCTCGTCATCGATCTCACCGACAATCTCTTCTAAAAGATCTTCTAGAGTTACCAAACCAGCCATACCACCGTATTCGTCTAGTAAAATGGCCATTTGGTTTTGGGTATTTCGCAATTCTTTTAGCAAGTCATCCACAAAAATAGTTTCAGGGACAAAGAGTGGATCTTGTAAGATCTTCTTCCAGACAATATTTTCAAAGCCATCTGCATAGGCGGCGTTTAGCAAACGCTTGGTATGAATCAAACCAATCACATTGTCCTTATCCCCATCGTAAACAGGGATACGTGAGAAATTTTGCTTTAGAATACTTTGGATAATGGTTTGACTGTCATCCTGAATATCTACCATAAAGGCATCTGTACGAGGCACCATTAGCTCACGAGCCATTAGTTCATCTAGAGAAAAGATCCCCTGTAGCATTTCAATTTCATCTGCATCCAGTGTTTCTTCGCTCTTAGTCAACATGTACTCAATTTCATCTCGAGTCATTTTTTCATCCGCATCATCAAAGGTCATTGGCGTTAAACGACTCAAGAGATTGGTTGAAGCAGATAACAACCAGACAAAGGGACTGACAATCTTCCCAAGACCAATAATAATTGGTGCTGTTCGAATTGCCAAAGCATCTTTGAGATTGAGGGCAATCCGTTTAGGATAGAGTTCACCAAAAACAATAGAGATGTAGGTCAAGAATGCCAAAGAGAGGAGGCTTGCAATGGCATAAGCTGTTTCACTATTTCCTATCCAAGATGCGATTTCGCGTCCTAGCGTTTCTGCTAAACTAGCCCCTGACAAGATGGTAATTAACGTGATACCAACTTGAATTGTTGATAAAAAGTGGTTAGGATTTTCAAGTACCTTTAACAAACGAACGTAACGTTTGTCTCCCTCTTCTGCCTTTTGCTCCACTCGGGAACGGTTTAGTGACACCATAGCCATTTCAGTGGCTGAGAAAAAAGCATTTAACAGGGTCAAGATAAATAACAATACAAACTGTAGCAACAAATTCTGACTGCTCGGGTCTTCCATAGTCCTTCTCCTAAAATAGTATCTTGTGTTCCATTATATCATAAAATCCCTCAGGATTCACATTATTTTTCATTTAAAGAACAACTCCCCTGCCTCTAGAAGACAAAGGAGCTGTTTTTATAGTATCTATTGTTTCTAATCCGTCACTGTTACTTGCCCTGTTCGGTAATCAAGCTGGATTCCCTTTTGAACATTGGGGATTAGGACATTGAATTCCAATTCGCCATCTGAAGACTTGGCTTCGATTTGTGAAGCGGATGGAACTAGGTCCTCATTTGTCGCATAGTGGAGCGTCACCCGATAACGGACCCTCTTATTTTGGTCCAAGGCTTTTCTGACCAAACTCTCATAGTAGTTCTGACCTGTCGAATCTTCAGCCTGTGCTTGGTTTGCCCAAGCTGTCTGGACTGCAATGTTCTTGGGATTGCTGGTAGAAGCATCAAAGCCATCTAACCCACCTATCAAGGCATAACCCAATAAGTGCCCCCTATCTACTGCGTGTGTATAGGCTCCCTTTAGATTCTTGACCTGATGCCATCCTGGTGGCGTCCAGGAGGTTGAGCCGTTGCCTGTTTCTTCACGGTTCTTATACTGCCGAGTCGCTTTGGATAAGATGGCATTGGCAACAGTCGGGACTGTTTCTTTTCCAACTATCTTTGTCTTATTATCCGCATAGGGTTTGCTAGAAACCTTGGCATCTAGATTGGTTTTATTGCCATTGACAATGAAGGCCCCTGCTCCATTCCACTCGAGCCCCCCCTTGATTTGATTTTTGATTGACTCAGTTAAGACACTTTCAGCTAGCTCCTGACTGGGTGCTTCTGAAGCTTGTTTTTTCTGACTAACCTTGGTTCTAGGGCTATTTGGTACTGACTGCATCTGCTTGATGTAGTAGCTTCCAGCAGCCAAGAGTAAGAATAGAAGTAATCCTATCAGAGCTTGTCTTGTTTTTTTGTCCATTTTTCTCCTTATTTCTTTAGAAAAAGACTGGTCTCCCAGTCTAATTTCCTGTAAATTTGCTAATCAATTCCTGCCACTTTGCTGGAGACAATATAGCCCATGGATCCTGTCCCTTTCCTAGGATGCCATAACCAACCATCAAGCCGATTCCTAAAGCCAGAAAGCCTAGCAATAGTACGATAAAAATCAACAGTAAACGACGGAGTACATAGCGTAAGTTTTTATTCTTCTTCATCATTTGCCTCGATTCGCTGAATCTTCGCTCCTAGCTGAGCCAATTTCTCATGGAAACGGTAGTAACCTCTATCAAGGTGAACTAGCTTACCAACAACTGTTTCTCCCTGTGCCACCAGACCTGTCAAAATCAAAGCAGCACTAGCGCGAAGGTCCGTTGATAAAACTTCTGCCCCCTGTAAAGCTTGTCCCCCAACAATACGAGCTGTGTCACGGATAATCTCTGAATGCAAGCCCATACGGCGCATTTCCTCCAAGTGTTGGAAGCGATTCTCAAACACCGTCTCCACCATGGTGGATTCCCCTTTTGCGACGGTCATCAGAGCTGTAAATTGTGCCTGCATATCTGTTGGGAATCCTGGGTGCGGTAAGGTTTTTACATGAACAGCCTTGAGATTTTCAAGTTGAGAACGAACACGGATACCTTCTGATTCCTCTGTCACTTCAACACCCATTTCAAGTAGTTTTGAAATCAAGGGGCGATTGTGTTCCCAGACGGCATCACGAACGAGAACATCTCCACCAGTCATAGCTGCCGCCACCATAAAGGTTCCTGCTTCGATACGATCCTGTACCACATTATGAGTTGTTCCATGGAGTTCCTCGACACCAGTCACTGTGATGGTTTCGGTACCAGCTCCCTTGACCTTAGCTCCCATCTCATTAAGGAGAATAGCGAGGTCAACAATTTCTGGCTCACGCGCAGCATTTTCAATGACCGTCACTCCATCAGCTAGAGTTGCCGCCATCATGAGGTTTTGTGTTGCGCCAACACTTGGGAAGTCCATGTAGATATGAGCGCCATGCAGGCGTTCTGCCTTAGCTTCGATGTAACCAGCTGTCTGGGTAATCTTTGCCCCCATAGCTTCCAAACCTTTGAGGTGGAGGTCGATGGGACGACTCCCGATGGTACATCCCCCTGGCATAGAAACTTTGGCATGGCCTACACGAGCAAGGATTGGTCCCAAGACAACGATGGATGCCCGCATCTTGCTGACATACTTGTATGGAGCTTCCTCCGTGATATCAACAGTCGCATCAACCTCGACAACATGTGCTTCCTCATCAAAGTCCACCTTGGCATTCAGACCTCGAACCACTTGATTCATGGTGAAAACATCTGACAAGATTGGGACGTTCTGCAAGACTGTCTTACCCTTGCTTGCTAGAATAGTCGCTGCCAACAAGGGCAAGACTGCATTCTTTGCTCCCTCGATCGTCACACTCCCGACCAGACGATTATCCCCGCCTTGAACCACAATTTTTTCCATAGTTGTTTCCTTTACTTTTGATTTTATAATAGTCCTCTAAGCGCTTCTTGCCACAGTTGGTACAAACTGATAAAGAATGAACTCAAGATATAGCCCATCACAATACTAAAGAAGCCTACCAACAAACGAACCTTTTTTGTGTTCGTAGCGGTCACTTTCAAAACCTTTTCCCATCTCACAAGATCCTTCAAAAGGTAAAAACTCAAATAAATAAAGAGTATATGACTACTTAGAGTGAATAATAATTGAACCATTTGACTATTATACCATCTTATCCGCTTGCGCGCTAGTTTTCAATTTTTCTACGAATTAGGGATTGTTTTTAAGGTAATCAATCGCATCCTGCAAGGTCTTAACGGGAACGATTTTCATCTCTGTTTTGATCGTTTTAGCAGCTTCTAGGGCTGTTTCATAGTTGCTTTTCGCATTGGGATCTGCTTTTTTTGCTTCCTCGGTGACTGGATTGTCAGGAGCAAAAAAGATGTTGGCTCCCTGACGAGAGGCTGCAACTACTTTTTTGTCAATTCCACCGATGTCGCCAACATTTCCATCACGATCGATGGTACCTGTACCTGCTACGATACGCCCATTGCGAAGACCTGGATCTGCTATCTGGGTGTAAATAGCTAGACTAAACATAAGACCGGCACTTGGTCCGCCGATACCAGCTGTTGAAAAGCGAATTGGAACATCACTGGTCACTTCCGTACGGTCAATCAAACCAATCCCAATTCCGTTTTTCCCGTTTTCGAGAGTGATGATTTTACCCTCAGCAGACTTGACTTTTCCGTCTTCTTCATAGGTTACCTTGACCGTGTCTCCTAATTGTTGAGAATTGACATAGTCGACCAAGTCTTTTGAACTGTCAAACGTTTTGTCATTAACAGCCGTCACGGTATCTGCAATGTTCAGAATGCCCTTAAAAGTTGAATTGTCCGTCACGGTTAAGACATAGACTCCTAGATACTTGAGTTCAATATCCTTTCCAGCCGTCTTTAATCCCTGATACTTGGCCATGTTTTGAGAAGTTTGCATGTAGAACTGATTGATCCGCATAAACTCCGCATCAGTAGAGCCACCTGTAGTCTCCTTGGCACTTCTAATATCCGTGAAAGGTGTTAACCAGGCATAGACAAGATGCGATAGAGTTGCATGTCGGATCCCAACTGTCACAAACTGGTAAGCTCCTGCTTCTGTGTCTTCTGTTTCATTGACTTTCAAAACGCGACGAATATCTTCCGCTCCACCTGGAACTTCTATGTAGTAAGGTAAAGGTACTACAAAGGCTAAAAAAGTCAATACTAGTGCTAGGATGACATATAAGGGCCATCTAGTTTTTTTCTTCATGTTCTAATTCCTCCACAACACTGTTTGGGACATATTGCTGAATCTCCTGACCAAACTTCAGAAGTTCTCTCACGGCCGAAGAGCTGATATAAAGATGCTCTGGGTGGCTATATAGGTAAATGGTTTCGATTTCTGGAGCCAGTTGATGATTGTAGTAGTCAAAACTAGACTCGTATTGCAAGTCGGTGGTATTTCGCAAGCCACGGACAAGGGTCTTAGCACCCAGTCTTCTTGCAACATCGACGACTAGTTGGTCATGAGAAGCCAGCACCTCTACATTATCTAAATGCGCCACCGCTTTTTCGACTGCCCGTTTGCGGTTTTCAACAGGGAGAAAGCCTTGTTTGTGGGGATTGTAGAACACCCCGACATAGAGCTTATCAAAGAGTTTGCTGGCACGTTCAATGATATCCAGATGTCCATTTGTCATAGGATCAAATGAACCTGTAAATAATCCAATTTTATCTGACATAGACCGTCACCTTACTAATCCCATATATTTTTTCCTTCCAGATACCTAAGCAGGCGATTTCTTCTGGTAGTTCTACAGACTTATCGGTTTCACAGACAACCATGATCTCTTCGGAGAAAAGGTTTCTTTCTGCCATTTTTTCGATATCTGCAACGATTTGTTCCTTGGCATAGGGAGGGTCTAAAAAGACCAGGTCAAAGGGACCTTTCACTTGCTCCAAGGCCCGTTCAGCCTCCATCTTTAAGAGTTGAAATTTGGAAGCTTCCTTGGTCATTTGGATGTTTTCAGCGATGATAGCTTGCGCCTTTCGATCCCGTTCCACTAAGACAGCATGGGACATCCCACGCGAGACTGCCTCAATGGATAAACCACCACTGCCAGCATAGAGATCCAAGACACGACCGCCCTCAAAATAGGGACCTATCATGTTAAAGATAGCTCCACGCACCTTATCTGATGTCGGCCTCGTCGTCTTGCCTTCTAGCGTCTTGAGGGGACGCCCTCCGTAGATTCCTGATACGATTTTCATACCGTTTATTATACCAAATTATAGGCAAAAAGAGAAAGAAAACCGAACCTTGCGGTTCGATTCTCTACAAAATATTTTCGTACGTATCGCGGACTTCTTGAGGCCAGACACTGGTCTGAACCTCTCCGATGTGTTTCTTACGAAGAAGGAACATGGCCATCCGAGACTGTCCGATACCCCCACCAATTGTCAGTGGGAAAAGGCCGTTAAGCAAGGCTTTATGCCATTCCAGCTCAAGACGATCTTCGTCCCCTGTAAGAGCCACTTGGCGACGAAGGGTATCCTCATCTACCCGAATCCCCATTGATGAAAGTTCAAAGGCACAACCAAGAGATTCGTTCCAAACGAGAATATCGCCATTCAACCCCTTGTAGCCATTTTCAGACTCTGTTGTCCAGTCATCGTAGTCAGGTGCGCGGCCGTCATGAGGTTTGCCATCAGGCAACTCGCCACCGATACCAATCAAGAAGACTGCACCAAACTCTTTACAGATCGCATTTTCACGCTCTTTCGGTGTTAGGTCTGGATAGCGTTCTACCAACTCTTCTGTATGGATAAAGGTGATTTGTTTTGGCAAGATGGATTCGATATCGTAGCGGGCTTCTACGGCTAGCTCTGTTAGACGAATAGCCTTGTAAATCTTCTCAACGGTTTCTTTGAGATAGGCGATATTGCGTTGACCATTTGGGATAACCTTCTCCCAGTCCCACTGGTCCACATAAACTGAGTGGGTCGCATCAAGCGAATCTTCGTCTGGACGAAGGGCCTTCATGTGAACAAATAGACCCTCACCTTCACCGAAACCAAAACGGGCTAAGGTGTGGCGTTTCCATTTGGCAAGTGAGTGAACGACTTCATAGGTTTCATCTGGAATCTGCAAAACCTTGACGGATACTGGATTTTCGATACCTGACAGGTTGTCCTGCATCCCATCCCCGACCTTGCTCAAGATAGGACCTTGAACTTCAACAACTTCTAACTTATCTTTCAAATACTGGGTAAAAGTGTTTTTGACAAAGGAAATTTCTTCTTGTTGATGAATAAAACTTTTCTTCATAAACAGCTCCTCAAAAATTAGTTAAAAGCATTATACACCTATTTCCAAGAAAAGAAAAGAGTAAATAAGAAAAAGTCAGTGCTCTTTTGAACACTGACTCTGTCATTCATTAATCATTTCGACCAAAGATTCGTAAGATGCTAAGGAAGAGGTTGATAAAGTCTAGATAGATGCTGAGCGCCATTGAGATGACCCATCCTGTCGCTACTTGCCCTCGTGACTGCTCATAAACATAGCGAATCTTTTGGTTGTCCCAAGCAATCAAACCTGAGAAAACCAAGACCATGGCAATACTAATCATGTAGTCAAAGAAACTATTGGCTAGAAAGAGGTTAACGACCATGGCAATAATTAACCCGACAAGCGCAGCCATCAGAGCTCGTCCCATTCCACTCAAATCTTTCTTGGTGAAAATTCCGATTGCCGCCATGACAAAGAAGAGAAGGGCACTGGATACAAAGGCTGATAAGACGGTCCCAGGTGTATAGAGGGCTACGACAAAGCTGAGCGTAAAGCCATTTAAAACAGAATAAACTAAAAATACTGGGAGAGCTGCTGGGCTATTTTTTGTAGCCATGCTACTTGCAACAAAGACTAAACCAAGTTCTGCAAAAGTTGCAATCATCAACCAGAGACGGCCATGCATTAAAAAGTAAGTCAATTGAGCTTGGAAGACTGTCAACATCAAAGCTGACACGAGAGCCGATAGACCAATCCCAAGTCCCACAAAAGCATAAACCTTAGCGTAAAATTGATTAAGACCTGAACGTTCTTGAATAATCGTTTGATTCATTCTGATTCTCCTTTTTCTATAAATATGTCTTGATTATAACAAAGATTTTATAAATTAGCTAAAATAAAACATCAAAATTCCTGCTGCAACTGCTACGTTGAGACTTTCTGCTCGGCCTTTCATGCCAATATGAACCAGCTGATCAGCACTCTCAGCCATGACAGAACTAATCCCCTGCCCTTCATTTCCCATGACTAAAACAAAGTTCTCTAGTGAAGAAAGCTCACGATAATCCTTTGACTCTCTCGATAAGGTCGTTGCCAGAATGGGCAAATTGCTCTTCTTTGCCTCTTCTACAAAGCTGACAAGAGGCATACGATAGATAGGCAAATGAAAATGACTTCCTTGCATGGAACGCAGGGTCTTGAGACTGTATATATCTGCTGACTTGTCTGAAACAATAACCCCTGTAAAACCTGCCGCATCCGCCGTCCGAATCATGGTGCCCACATTACCAGGATCTTGAACATCCTCTAAAAATAGATACTTGCCCTGATGGAGATCAGGCAGTCCCACTTCTTCTTTTTGAATCACTGCAACAATGCCTTGAGGAGTTTGCGTATCTGCCAAATCTAGCAAAATCTCCTCTGAAACCCAAATAGTTTGAGGAAAAGCAACTAGCTGATCTCGGTAACTTTCTAGGGCAAAGACCTTTTCAATCGTCACTCCTGCTTGAACAGCTTCTTCGAATAAGTGCCAGCCTTCAATCAAATAAGCAGACTTTCGATATTTTTTTTGATGTAATTTCTTGGCATTTTTTACCACAGAATTGGCTTTTGAGGTTATAATAGTCATAGAAATATTATAACACAATCAAAGGGGTTTGGTATGCAAAAGGTTAGAATGATTGCCCAAGGCAGGGTGCAGGGTGTTGGTTTTCGTTGGGGTGTTGTTACTTTAGCTCTTGAAATCGGTGGCATCACTGGTCGTGTCTGGAATAACGACGATGGCACAGTGGAAATTCTTGCTCAGGCAGACTCCTCTGCCACTATGGCAAAATTTATCCAAGAAATCCGAAAAGGTCCGACACCTTTTTCAAAAGTTACCTATCTAGATGTACAAATGAGCAACTTTTCATCCTATTCGGACTTCAAAGTCGCAAATTAGGTCTCTAGAACTATTGTATATTTTACAAAAAAACAGTAGAATAGAAAGGTATAATTTTTAAAGAAGGAATGAAAACATTGAAATCTATTAAACGTTTTGCCCTCTCTGCTATGGGAGTGGCTATGCTACTCGTCTTGACAGGCTGTGTCCAAGTAGACAAAGCCACAGGACAACCTACAGGATTGATTTGGAATACCATCGGAGCACCTATGGCTGAAGCTATCAAGTACTTCGCTACTGATAAAGGTCTAGGCTTTGGTGTGGCTATCATCATCGTAACCATCATCGTGCGCTTGATTATCTTGCCACTTGGTATCTACCAATCATGGAAGGCAACGCTTCACTCTGAAAAGATGAATGCCCTCAAACACGTGCTTGAACCACATCAAACACGTCTCAAAGAAGCAACCACTCAAGAAGAAAAACTTGAGGCTCAACAAGCTCTCTTTGCAGCTCAGAAAGAACATGGCATTAGCATGTTCGGTGGTGTAGGATGTTTCCCTATCCTCATTCAAATGCCTTTCTTCTCTGCTATCTACTTTGCAGCCCAATACACTGACGGGGTAGCTAGCTCTACCTTCTTGGGTATCGATCTTGGTTCACCAAGTCTGCTCCTTGTCGCTTTCGCTGGTATCCTCTACTATCTCCAATCACTTCTTTCACTTCATGGAGTAGAAGACGAGATGCAAAGAGATCAACTAAAAAGAATGATTTACGTGAGTCCACTCATGATTGTCGTCTTCTCCCTCTTCGCACCAGCCAGTGTGACGCTTTACTGGGTTGTCGGTGGTTTCATGATGATTCTCCAACAGTTCATCGTTAACTATGTTGTTCGTCCAAAACTCCGCAAAAAAGTTCGTGAAGAATTTGCAAAAAACCCACCAAAAGCAAGTTCATTTTCAACTGGAGGCGGACGCAAAGATGTCACTCCAAACCAAGCAACTGCGATCATGACTAATAAGAAACATAAAAAACGCAATGCTGGTAAACAACATTCTAGAAAATAAGAAAAAGGCTTAGCTGAGAGGCTAAGTCTTTTTGCATCACAAAAGCCCGATGTCTCCATCAGGCTTCTTTTTTATCCATGAACACGTTTCATGTAATCTTGGTAACTTTCTGTATCCATCAATTCCTTGGCATTCTTGACACGGTCTGCTGTTGGAGGTTTGACCCCTTCAAGCGAATAAGGAATCCCAAGTTCACGCCACTTGAATTCTCCCATCGTATGATAAGGTAGGATTTCAAACTTGTCAACATTTTTGAGGGTCTTGACAAACTTACCAAGTTCGATCAAATCCTCATCTCTATCTGTCAATCCTGGAACCAGCACGTGGCGAATCCAAACAGGCTTCCCGATATCTGATAGGTACTGGGCACAGGCCAAGATGTTTTTATTGGTTTGGCTTGTGACAATCTTGTGCTGTTCTTCGTTGATTTCCTTGATATCCAGAAGAACCAAGTCTGTTACCGCCATGAGTTTATTAAACTTTTCGAGATAACGTGGTTTATTACGGAACGGAAGGGCACAGGTATCCAAGGTACAGTGGATTCCTTTTTCCTTGGCCTTGGTAAAGAGGGCAATTAGGAAATCAATCTGTAAGAGGGCTTCTCCACCACTGACAGTGATTCCTCCCTTGTCTCCCCAGAAACCACGGTAGCGAAGGGCTTCTGTCAAGACATCGTCTACTGTCCGTTCGCGTGATTTATTGGTCTCCATAGCCCATGTGTCTGGGTTATGGCAGTACTGGCAACGCATGTGACAGCCCTGCAAAAAGACAATAAACCGAATCCCAGGGCCATCTACCGCCCCAAAACTCTCTGTCGAATGCACCATTCCTGTCACTTGTCCATAGTCAATTGTTTCTTCAGACATATCGTCACCTTCCTTGAAACCGTTTTATAGTTTTATTATATCACGAGTGAGATGAAAAACAAGGTTTTTTGTCTATTTTTTAGAAAGCAATCTGTTTTTCACTTTCATTTTCATTCCCTTTTAGTGATCTGGTTCAAAATCAAAACCATATAAGGTTGCGAAATAGTCCTCAGGGCGCTCTGCACGGCGGATTTGGCGGGCTTTTCCTTCTTCGGTATAGAGAATTTCTGCCGAGCGTAGTTTGGCATTGTACTGGTAACCCATAGAGAATCCATGTGCACCTGTATCATGAATCACCAGCAAATCGCCGATTTCTGTATGAGGTAGTTCGCGATTCACTGCAAATTTATCATTGTTTTCACAGAGTGAACCGACCACGTCTACCACCTCAACTGGTCCGTCTGGTTGCGTCAGATTGCTGATATGATGATAGGCACCGTACATGGCTGGTCGCATGAGGTTGACTGCTGATGCATCCACACCTAGATAGGTACGATAGGTTTTCTTTTTATGGGTGACTTTTGTGACGAGAACTCCGTGGGGTGCCAGCATAAAACGTCCCAATTCGGTGAAAATCTTGACCTGACCAAGTCCTGCTGGCGTAAGAACTTCCTCATAAACCTTACGCACCCCTTCACCAATCACAGCGATGTCATTTGGCTTCTGGTCTGGGCGATAGTTGACACCGATTCCGCCAGATAGATTAATAAAGTCCAGTGAAATACCCAACTTTTCCTTGATTTCAACAGCCAATTCAAAAAGCTGACGAGCCAACTCTGGGTAGTAGAGATGGGTGACAGTATTGGATGCTAGGAAAGAGTGAATCCCAAAAGTCTTGGCTCCTTTTTCCTTCAAAATCGCAAAGGCTTCAAAAAGCTGGTCCTTGGTCATGCCAAACTTGGCTTCTCCAGGATTGTCCATGATATCTGTTCCTAGCTCAAAAACGCCTCCAGGATTGTAACGACAAGAGATGATTTCTGGAATACCTGCTGCACGCTCCAGATGTTCAATATCTTCAAAGGCATCCAAGTTAATAGTTGCACCCAATTCACGCGCATAAGCGTACTCTTGGTCTGGCGTATTGTTTGATGAGAACATGATCTCAGAACCGGGGAAATCCAGTTTATGGCTCATCAAAAGTTCCACATAACTAGAACAGTCCACACCACAACCTTCCTCTTGGAGGATTTTCAAGATGGCTGGGGTTGGAGTGGCCTTGACGGCAAAATATTCTTTGAATCCCTTATTCCAAGAAAAGGCCTGGTTGACTGCTCTTGCTTTTTCACGAATCCCCTTCTCATCATACAAGTGAAAGGGAGTCGGGAACTCTGCAACAATTGTTTCTAAATCTTCACGGCTGATAAATGGTGTTTTCATAAGCATCCTTCTATTCTGTTTGCAAAGAAAGGCTGGGACAATCGTTCCAACCTTTAGTTCTATCTCTTATTTGTCTTCGTCAAAGATATTTCCAATCTCAACATCGATGGATTGGTTCTTAACATCAATATTGGTTACTTTCAAGAGTGACTTGTAATCAAACTGCTTTTCACGTTCTTCTTGGGCATTGTCTGCAAAGACTGCGACACCAGCTAGTTCAGAATCAAACTCACGCAAGAGACTAATCATCCCGTTGACAGTTCCGCCGCCTTTCAAGAAGTCATCCACAATCAAGACACGACTGCCTGCCTTGAGACTGCGTTTTGAAAGGAACATTTTCTCAATGCGGTCACCGCTGGAACCTGAAACATAGTTGACGCTGACCGTTGAACCTTCGGTAATTTTCAAGTCACGGCGCACAATGACAAATGGAACGTTGAGGACATTGGCAACTGCATTTGCGAGTGGCACACCTTTTGTTGCTACTGTCATAACGGCATCGATTTTTTGGTCCATAAAGCTCTTGGCAATGATGCGCCCAATATTTTTCAAAATGGCAGGTGTACTGAGCAAATCAGATAGGTAGATGTAGCCACCTGGCAAGATACGGTCGCTTTCTGAAAGTTTGTCACGCAAGTCGGCGATCATTTCTTTGGCTTCATGACTCGAGATTGATGGTGTAAAGATAACGCCACCACCTGCTCCAGTCACAGTCTGAATATGGCCGATTTCGATTTCCTCAAAGGCACGCTTGATAATCACGATGTCCTCTGAAATCGATGATTTAGCAGATTCGTACTTTTCTGCAAAGGTATTGAGACTGGTTAGTTTGTATGGATTATTAATCAAATAGTTGGAAATGACAACCATCCGATCACTTCTTCTTAATTTCATTTTTATTTACCATTCCATTTAATTTTGATATTTTATCCATTATACCACATTCACATAAAAAAACGAACATTATTGCGTAAAAAATGCTCGTTTTTCTTAAATCATTAATCTAAATCTGGTTTATAGAAGGAACGATTGTCCATAGCGAAGATTTTATTGGTCATTTCTCCTTTATCCACCAAAGCAAGAGCTGTTGTCATCATCATCATGCTGGCATCGAGATTATCGATCATATGAATAATCTCTGCCTCCATAATGCGCGGACGGACTGGACTTCCATACTCCAGTAAGCCATGGTGACTGAGGATGACATGGCGCAGTAGCACCACTTCTTCTCTAGTATCATCGATGCCTAGTTCCATGACAGTCTTGGTAATTTCGCTATCGATGAGGGCGATATGTCCAAGGAGATTGCCTCGTACTGTATACTCCGTCTGGTCTGGTCCCGTCAACTCAATAACCTTGGCCAAGTCGTGCAACATAATCCCAGCATAGAGGAGGCTCTTGTTGAGCTGAGGATAGATCTCACTAATGGCATCTGCCAAGCGCACCATGGTTGCTGTATGATAGGCCAAACCCGTTTCAAAGGCATGGTGGTTGGTCTTGGCAGCTGGATAGGAGTAGAATTCCTTATCATACTTGGTGTAGAGACTACGAACGATACGCTGCCAGACAGGATTTTCAATCTTGAAAATCATTTGCGACATGTAGTCACGGATTTCCTTGACATCAACTGGAGATTTAACCTTGAAGTCAGCTGGATCGTTGGGTTCCCCAGGTTGAGGTAAACGAAGCGTGATTTGATTGACTTGAGGAGTGTTATTGTAAACTTCTCGACGCCCCTGCATGTGGACGACTTTCCCAGCGGTAAAGGTCTCAACGTTATGAGGTTGGGCATCCCAGAGTTTCCCTTCAATCTCGCCACTATCGTCTTGGAAGGTAAAGGCTAGGTAATTTTTCCCAGCACGCGTCTGTCTTAGGTCAGCTGACTTAATCAGGTAAAAACCTTCAAACAGCTCATCTTTTTTCATGTGACTAATCTTCATATTCTTCCTCATCTTCTTGGAAATGGAGTAGATCAAGCGCAGGCTCACCTTCTGATAATTCAATGTGACGGAGCGTCCGCTCGATAGCTGTGGTACGACGGTTTAATAATTCATCAATATTGCCAGAGGCATGTTGGAGATGCTTTTGTGCTTTGACCAGAATGCCACCAAACTTGCCAAACTCGGTCTTGACGCTGGCAAGAGTCTTGCTGATATGGTCGGCACTCTTTTGGATATTGAGAGTCTTGAAGCCAACTGATAGAGAGTTAAGCAGGGCTGATAGGGTACTTGGACCAGCAACAATAATCTGCTCCTCCCGTCTCAAATCATCAAAGAAGACCGGATTGCGGACGATCTCTGAGTAAAGTCCTTCTGTCGGAACAAACAAGACTCCAAAATTGGTCGTCCGAGGTGGCGCTATGTACTTGCTCTTGATATCCTTGGCAAAGCGCTTGACGCTTGCTAAAAGTGACTTACGACAGCGTTCGATTTCGTCCTTATCGCCTGCTTCATAGGCTTCTTCTAGGCGGTAGTAATCCGCCAGTGGAAACTTGGAGTCAATCGGCAAATAGACATATTCCTGGTCGCCTTGGCCAGGTAACTTGATGGCGTATTCTACTCGCTCGCTAGAGTTTTCAACCGTTGCAAATTCTCGTTCGTACTGGGCAGGAGTCATGATGTCTTCGATGATTTGCCCCAGTTGCAATTCACCCAGAATCCCTCGCGTCTTGGTCCCAGAGAGAACCTTGTTAAGAGCACCAACATCGCGGGCAACTGTCTGCATCTCTCCAAGACCACGATTGACAGACTCCAGTTGTTTGGAAACTGTCTCGAAGGAAGCCTGCAAGCGCGTCTGCAAGGTCTTTTCTAGCTTTTCCTCGACCGTCTGGCGCATTTGTTCTAAACGTTGCTCATTTGATTCTTGCAGGGCTTGGAGACGTTGGTCAGTCTTATCTCTAGTTTGCAACAGATTATCTGTCATTTCTTGACGGACTTGCGTCAGGCCTTGGTGCAACTCCATTCGCACTTCTTGCAAACGGTCGCTGACAGCCACTTCCAAGTCTTTTTGATCCAGCTGGCTGGCTTGTCTGGCTTGTTCAAAGCGGTAATCCAGTTGATCTGAAAGATTGTCTGCCTGATCCTCCAAGCTCTTGGCTAGGTACTTGTCTTGCTTATCTTGCCTTTGCCAAATGAGAAAGAGTCCAGCTAGGTTGGCAATTAATAATAGTAGTAATACAGTCTCCATCCTACCTCCTGTCCTTGCTATGCAAGACAACCACATAGCCATCAGGGCAAGTCACCGAAACTTCCCTATCTATATATTCGTTAGAAGCGTATACTTTTTTAAAGAAAAAATTCTCCTCTGTCAATTCGTACTTGGCACCAAGAATAGTCAGCTGGCTATCCCGAACTGGCATAAAGGCTAGATAGTCATAGTCCGATCGGGGTTCTAGCTGACTGGTTCCTTCTGGACAATAGGCAATCACATTTTGCCCATCCTCAATCGCTATCTGGCGCATATAGGGTGCCAACTTGGGATTGCTAGGCAGAAAGACATTGGCCAGCATGTGGTCGATCCGACCACCAAGAGCACCGAAAATAGTCACCTGAGCCTGGGGATTTTGCTCAAAGATGGTTAAAAGAGCCAATTCCAGATCCGTATCATCCTTTTCTGGCTGGGCTTGGACAAAATGTTGGGCACATTTTTGAATCAACTGACGTTCGTCTGCAGTCACGGAATCAAAATCCCCAACTGCTAGAGTGAGAGGCAGATCTTCTTCCAAGACCCAGAGCGAACCGCGATCCACACCGACAAAACAATCAAAATCCGTCCGATAATGACCGCGATCTCCGCCGGCAAAAACGGCAACCCTAGTCCAATTGTTTTCTAAGAGTTTGCACTCGTTCATTGACATCTCCCTTAAAGACATAAGACCCTGCTACAAAAACGGTAGCACCAGCTTCTTTGGCTTGAGCAATGGTCTGGTCATCAATACCGCCATCGACTTCAATTTCAAAGTTCAAACTTTTTTCCTCACGAAGGGTAACCAACTCACGAACCTTATCCATGGTTTCAGGCAGAAAAGCTTGTCCGCCAAATCCAGGGTTAACTGTCATGACTAATACTTGGTCAACTAAGTGTAGCACATGCTTAATCGCCTCCACAGGTGTCCCAGGATTGATAACCACAGAAGGTTTAACACCGAGAGAGCGAATTTTTTGGAGGGCGCCATGGATATGAGGCGTTGCTTCCACATGGATACTGATGATATCCGCTCCCGCACGCGCAAAGTCTTCTAGATGATGTTCAGGATTTGCTACCATCAAGTGGCAGTCAAAGACCATCTTGCTATGAGGGCGAAGAGCTTCAACCACACCTGCACCAAAACTGATTTGCGGTACAAAGTGACCATCCATGATATCGATATGGGCATATTCTGCACCAGTTGCTTCTAGGCGTTTGATTTCACATTCAAAGTTGGCATAATCTGCTGCCAGAATTGACGGAGCAATCTTGTATTGAGACATAGGTTTCTCCTTATTTTGGAATTTTTTTGCTGACTTTTTTGTAGGTTTCTCTGCGATTTTCAATTTCACTGAGAAATTGCAGGTAGTTGTCAAAACGGAAGGTTGCAATGATACCCTCTTCGACAGCCGGCTTGACCGCACAGGACGGCTCATGGGTATGGGTACAGCTACGGAACTTGCAATCTCGACTGATACTAGCAATCTCTGGAAAGGCCTGATTGAGGTCTTCAGCCGTTGACACTTCATAATCCAGTGATGAAAAGCCTGGTGTGTCCGCGATTTTACCCCCATTGAGGTTGTAAAAACTAACAGCTCGAGTGGTATGACGACCGCGACCCAGACTGTCTGAGATCTCTCCTGTTTCAAGATTGAGATCTGGTGCGATTTTATTGAGGAGGGTTGATTTTCCAACACCTGTCTGCCCCATAAAGACCGTCACTTTTCCTGTCAACAAAGGCAAAAGTTCTTCTTTACTAGTCACAAAGTCGTAACCAATGGCACGATAGGTTTGTTGGTAAAAACTTAATTCTTCCCTATCTTCCAGCAAGTCCATTTTAGAAATATAAACAATAGGATGAATGCCCTTGTGTTCCAAAAGAACCAAGAAACGATCCAACAAGTTGCTGTTGAAGTCCGGTTCCTTGACGGACATGATCACCACAGCTTGGTCAATATTGACAATGGGCGGACGGACCAGACTGTTTCTCCGTTCGTGAATCTTGAGGATATAACCTTCGGAATTTTCCTCGGCAGAAAAATCTACCCAATCCCCAACGTAGGGTGTATGACCTTTTTTGCGGAAATTCCCACGCGCACGTGTCTGATAGACTTGGCCATCACTCTCTACATAATAGAATCCTGCCAAGGCTTTAATAATTTGTCCCTGCATCTTAGAGTCCTTGTCCTTTAAGCGCATCTGAAAGGCTAGCAAATTCTTCCAAGCTAAGTGCTTCCCCACGCACAGATGGTAACAAGCCTGCTTGGTCCAAAGCCTTGGTCAGCTTATCCTTGACTTCATCAGTTTTCCCAAAGTAGCCTGTTAAGTTGTTCCATAAGGTCTTACGACGATGGGTGAAACTAGCCTTGGAAACCTTAAAGAAGAAGTTCTCATCTTTCACTGCTACAGCTGGTTCTGGACGACGTACCATTTTCAGGATAGCCGAGTCAACATTCGGCGCTGGCACAAAGACCGTACGAGGCACGATAAAGGCAACCTTGGCTGTCATGTAATACTGGACAGCAATCGACAAACTACCGTAAGCCTTGGTATTGGGTTGGGCTGAGATACGGTCCGCGACTTCTTTCTGCATCATGACGACAAACTCACTAAAGGGAATGCCACTCTCGATCAAGTGCATGAGAATAGGAGTCGTAATGTAGTAAGGCAAGTTGGCTACTACCTTGATTGGTAGGTCTGGATTTTTGAAACTCTGGATATGCTGCGCCAAATCAACTTTGAGAATGTCCTCGTTGACTACTGTCACATTGTCAAAATCACGCAGGGTATCTGCCAAAATCGGTACCAAACGGTGGTCGATCTCAAAGGCCATAACTTGAGCTGCACGCTCAGCCAGAAACTCCGTCAAGGCACCAATTCCTGGACCGATTTCAATGACATTAACCTGATCATCAATTTCAGCCGTATCCACGATTTTTTGAAGGATATTGGTATCCGTCAGAAAATTTTGCCCGAAGGACTTTTTAAAGGTAAAACCGTGACGCTCCAGCACTGCCTTAGTCACGCTATAATCTGCAATTCTCATTTATTCTCTTTTCTAATATAGTATGCTTCCGGGGTATAATGATAGAGCAAAACAAATAAGGGAGTCTCAGTAATTCCTTCCAGCATTTCTTTTAAGACCGCATCTGGATGGATAATATCTCGTGTTTTGGTGAAATAAACACCTTGTTCCCCATTTCGATTACGGAGTTCCCAGGCCACATTATTTCCTTGAACAGACGGCAAATAACGTTCCTTTTCTAGAAAGTCAAAAAATTCTTTCACCGTCATATCTTCAGAAATCTCAAATTCTGTCTCATGGGGCAATACATCATCCCCAATACACACAGAATCTCTGTCAACTCGGATTCTCATTTCGTTCTGTCCTTATAAGTTTCTATTTTAACGCTATCAAAATAAATCTAAGTACCTCTATTGTAACACATTCCCCTGGTATTTTGGGAGTGCTTAGCTATTATCATAACTTTCCATCACTTCTTCCACTTCGGCCAAGGTCACTCCAAACAGAGTTAAATATCTGAATTTCTTTCCACTATTGAAGCAGTCCATGAAATTTATTTTTCTCATCCTTTATGGATTGTCTCTTGAGAAAGTCAGGTGCTCAAGCAAAGAATAGAGTTTTGCTTGCTCCTCTTCTTCGTAAGCAGGTGCATTTGCTTTTACTTCCTTGCATTTCTCGTCATACAAAAATCCTTCATAGCGATCTTCTGTAGATAAAGCTGTATAAACTTTGGCCATTTCTTCAGGACTAATCGAAAGTTTTGACTTAATTTTATACAGATTTTTCATAAAAGCGCTGAGGTGATTGTAGCGACGCATATCTACTTTGACATTGGTCACACGGATTGCCTGAACCTTGATACCTTCCCAATGTTCTCGCATATAAAGTGACAACATCAACAAGGCCAGTTTATTTTGATAATAGGTCTTAGCAGGACTGTAATGTTTTTGACCAGATAAATTTTCAAAATCAAGTTTCATGAAAGGATAGAGTATCAGCCCTTGAGAAGAAATATTAATAATCCGACCACTCTCAGACTTTTCTAACAAACCTTTCAACAAGATAGAAAGCAAGAAAGGGGCGGCAACATTGGTCGCAAATTGCTTTTCTAAACCATCCTTAGTCAGGATGGGCTTTTTAACTGACAAATCAAAGTCAGCTGCATTGTTAATTAGAACGTCTAGAAAGTCTTCTTTTTGAATATACTGTTCCGCTGCTTCCCTGACACTCTTCATATCAGATAAATCAACCAAGATATAATCTACATGCGGATTTCCTGTTTGTTGGCGGATTTTCTCACAGGCTTGCTCAGCCGCTTCTTTCCGTCTACAAAACAGAGTCACTGACCACCCATTTTCAGCTAATTGTTTTGCAGCCTGATAGCCAATACCACTATTGCCACCCGTAATAATCACTTTTTTCATTTCTGACTCCGTTAGTCTGAATACTTAGCCATCACTTCTTCCACTTCTGCCAAGGTTACCCCAAATAACTCTAAGCGCTTGAGGAGTTGCTTGCCGTTGGAATAGCCGATGCGAAGCTGTTCGCCTAGATACTCTCGGCGTCTACGGCTGTCTGCTCCCGCTAGGAAACCTAGGCGAATCAAGTCACCACGACTGATGTCAAACTCGTTCTTGTTTTCAAATTGCTCTGTCACCTGAGCCAGCGCTGCTTTTAGGTCTTCATAGCTGGCGTGTTCGATTCCCAGAGAACGTCCCTTGGACTTGGATTTGGGAACAGCCTCATCTCGCTTGAGAAAGGCATGCTGCACAGTTGGAATGGCCGTCATAATCATGCGACGAATGCGTTCCCCATTAAAATCTGGATCTGTAAAGACAATGACTCCATGCAGTTCATGCAGGCGCTGAATGCGTTCTATATCCTGGTCATTAATGGCAGAACCTCGTGTTTCATAGGTCTCCACATCAAAGTAACGTTTAAGATTGGCTGTATCATCCCGTCCTTCGACTACGATGACTTGGGAAATTTTTTCTTTCATCACTTGCTGTCCAATCCAAAGATACGCTCTGCATTTGCAGTTGTTACTGCGGCTAACTCCTCAGTAGTCATCCCGCGCAAGTCGGCGATAAAGTCCACCACATAGCGTGTATAGGCTGTTTTATTTTCGCGACCACGTTTAGGAACCGGAGCCAGGTAAGGGGCATCTGTCTCAACGAGGATTTTATCCAAAGGAAGTTCCCTAGCAACCTCTTGGATATCCGTCGCTTTCTTAAAGGTCACTACACCTGAGAAAGAAATAGTCATGCCAAGCTCGACAAACTTCTCAGCCCACTCCAAAGAGCCTGAAAATGAATGCATAATTCCACCACGAGGACCAACGCCCTCGCTCTTGATAATCTCATAAGTATCTTCTAGCGCATCACGAGTGTGGACCACAAAGGGCAAATTCAAGTCCTTAGACAGCTGAATCTGACGACGAAAAACCTGCTCCTGTACTTCCTTAGGTGCTGTCATCCAGTGATAGTCCAGACCAATCTCACCTAAAGCAACAACCTTGGGATGTTTTAGCTTTTCAAGCAAGTAAGCTTCGACCTCATCTGTGTAAGTCCCTGCTTCCGTCGGATGCCAGCCAATAGTTGCGTAGAGTTGCTCATACTCATCTGCCAACTCTAGGGCTCGCTCAATGGTTGGCTTATCAAAACCAACAATATTCATCTGTGTCACACCCATCTCAGCAGCCAAGGCGATTTCTTCGGACTCACGTCCTGCAAATTCCTCTACATTTAAATGTGTGTGCGTATCAAAAATCATCTCTTCTAACCTCATTTTCTTCCATCTATTATACCAAAAATAGCATCCCTCGGCTTGTAAAAATATTCTAATACCAATCATTCTCCCTTGACTGCCCTTTTTCAAAGCAGTATAATAACACTTATTGAAATTTTCAGCAAAGGAAAAGAAAATGTTTAGAAAATTAAAATATACCTTTATCGGTCGACCACTCAAGTCTCTCACAGACGGCGAAGGGGGATTACTTGGAAAAATGCAGGCACTTGCAATGTTATCCAGTGATGCCCTGTCTTCTATTGCCTATGGACCTGAACAAGTCATTCTCGTATTAGTCAGTCTCTCTCCTCTCGCTATTTGGTGGAGCCTCCCTATCGGTATTTTTGTCCTCTTACTCCTCGCTAGTTTGACCGTTTCCTATCGTCAAATTATTCACGCCTATCCTCAAGGTGGTGGGGCTTATATGGTCACTCGGGAAAATCTCTCTCCTGAACTAGGCTTGATTTCAGGGGGCAGCCTCCTTGTTGACTATATGCTGACAGTAGCCGTATCCGTTGCGTCTGGAGCTGATGCTATTACTGCAGCCATCCCTGCCCTCCATCCCTATAATCTTCATATCTCTATTTTCCTAGTCTGTCTGCTCATGCTCTTGAATTTAAGAGGTTTGAAAGAATCTGCCAGCTCTCTGATGATTCCCGTCTACCTCTTTATCTTCAGTACCGTCTTTCTCTTGCTTTATGGGTTCTTTCAACTATTTACAGGGTCCCTAAACTACCAGGCGACTTCAACCATTGGGCAAACCGTTCCGAGCCTTTCCATCGTTCTCCTATTGAGAGCCTTTACCAGTGGCTCTGCCTCTCTGACAGGGGTTGAGGCTATTTCAAATGCGGTACCATTTTTCAAAACTCCGAAAGAAAAGAACGCTGCTCAGACCCTGACCATCATGTCGCTCATTTTAGGATTTCTTTTTGCGGGCATTACCTTCCTAAACTACTGGATGGGTATCACTCCTCAAAATGGAGAAACCATCCTCTCGCAAATGGCCAAGGGCATTCTTGGTGATTCATTCTTTGGTCATGCTAGCTACTATCTCTTCCAGTTCTCAACAGCCTTGATTCTAGCTGTAGCTGCAAATACTGGCTTTTCAGCCTTCCCTATGCTGGCTTACAATATGGCTAAAAACAAGTACATGCCCCATCTCTTTATGGAAAAGGGGGATCGCCTTGGCTACTCCAACGGTATCTTAACTCTGGCTTTTGGAGCTATGATCCTTCTTCTCATTTTTAACGGGAATACTGAACGCTTGATTCCTCTTTATACTATCGGGGTCTTCGTTCCCTTTGCCCTCTCTCAGACTGGGATGATTCGCCATTGGAAAAAGGAAAAAGGAGCAAACTTCTTAAAACCTGCCTTTGCTAATATCCTTGGGGCCATCATTTGTTATGCTATTGTCCTCATTTTACTCCTCTTCAGACTGGGTGATATCTGGCCATTCTTCCCAATTATCCTAGTTTTAACTTTCCTCTTTTTGTCCATTCACAGCCATTACCAAAAAGTGGCAAAACAACTGCGACTCTACGAAGGAGTTGAAAAGCGCACTTATGACGGTAATCTTGTCCTTGTCCTAGTAGGAAATGTTACTCGAGTAAGTGTCGGAGCCATTAACTACGCTCAAAGTATCGGTGACGAAGTGTTAGCCATGCACATTTCTACTAAAGAAACGGCCGAAAAAGACCAAGAAATTCTTCAGGAATTTGCCGACTACTTCCCAAATATCACTCTGAAGAATATCAATACTAGCTACCGCGACATCATCACCCCTAGCGTTAAGTATGTCAAACGAATCGCCCAAGAAGCTAAGCAAAAAAACTACACTGTTACAGTCCTTGTCCCACAGTTTATCCCTAACAAGCCTTGGCAAAATATCCTGCACAATCAAATGAGCCTCAAACTAAAATACGCTCTCAGATGGCATGAAGACGTCGTTGTCGCTAGCTACTCTTATCACTTAAAAGAATAAACAAAAACTCAAAATCAGTTACTTATATCTGGTTTTGAGTTTTTTGTATGTGACCTTTTAAACGAGCACTCCATGAATTTCATCTGAAATGACCGATTTCAAGGACAATGCACCCTTTAAGATAAAAAGAAAAGTCAGTAGACTCGAGTTCCTACTGACTTCTTTGTTGAATTCGTTTGGATTAAGCAGCCAAAACTTTGCGTCCTTTACGACGACGAGCTGCCAATACGCGACGACCGTTTTTAGTTGACATACGGTTACGGAATCCGTGTTTACGCGCACGACGAAGTTTACTTGGTTGATAAGTACGTTTCACGATGAATACCTCCTCATAGATTTTGTATTCGTTTAGCCGGCTATAAAGTGATCAGTTACTAAACATACTTTACTATTCTATCTGATTCTTACCTATTTGTCAATAGCTCTAAGGAAATGTTTCCTGCTTTTCCCTATGAAAGCCTTATCTACGATACTGACTCAAGAAACGTGTCATCTTTTCTTGGATTTGCGCTAATTCGTCCACACGAGGAAGGTAAACGATACGGAAATGGTCTGGTTCCTTCCAGTTAAAACCACGACCATGAACCAAGAGAACCTTTTCCTGCTTCAAGAAATCAAGAACGAACTGTTCATCATCATCGATGCGGTACATATTGCGGTCAATTTTAGGGAAGATATAAAGACCCGCCTTCGGCTTGACCGCAGACAAACCTGGGATATCTTGAATGGCATTGTAAATGAAGTTTCTTTGCTCGTAAATCCGTCCACCAGGAAGGAGCAATTCATCCACTGACTGGTGCCCACCTAGTGATGTTTGTACGACTTGCTGGGCCAAAACGTTAGAGCAAAGACGCATATTGGATAGCATATTGAGACCTTCGATATAGCCCTTGACATGGTGCTTAGGACCAGACAAGACCATCCATCCTACACGGAAACCAGCGATGCGATGAGATTTTGACAGACCATTCATGCTGACACAGAAAACATCAGGTGCCAAGCTTGCCACAGGCGTATGTACATGCCCATCCATCACCATGCGATCATAAATTTCATCCGCAAAGATGATCAAATCGTTTTGACGAGCAATCTCAATAATCTCCAACAAGAGTTCCTTAGGATAAAGGGCTCCAGTTGGGTTGTTCGGATTGATAAGGACGATTGCCTTGGTATTGGAAGTAATTTTTGACTTAATATCGTCAATATCTGGGTACCATTCTGCAGCTTCATCACAGATATAGTGAACGGCATTTCCCCCAGCTAGGCTGACCGCGGCTGTCCAGAGAGGATAGTCTGGCATAGGCACCAAGACCTCATCGCCATTATCCAAAAGCCCTTGCATGGACATAACAATCAGCTCACTGACACCATTTCCGAGGTAGATATCATCAATGTCCACATTGGGAAATTTCTTCAGTTGGCAATACTGCATGATGGCCTTGCGGGCTGAGAAAATCCCTTTGGAGTCAGAATATCCCTCACTATCACGCGCATTCATAATCAAGTCATGAATGACCTCATCTGGCGCTGTAAAGCCAAATTCTGCTGGATTCCCTGTATTCAGACGTAAAATCTTTTCTCCGTTTGCTCGCATCCGCATGGCTTCTTCCAAAACAGGACCACGGATATCATAGGCAACGTGCTCTAACTTACTAGACTTGTTATATTCTTTCATCTTGTTTCCTCAATTCATCGAGATAGTAACATTATACCACTAGAAAGGGATTGCGACAAGTTTCCTGAAATGAGCAAGCAAAGAAAAAAACTCACAACGACTAGGTTCTCACCGTCTAAACAACTAGAATACAGAAGTATTTTCTCACATACCAAAAGACAAACCTAGAAAGATCAGCGCTATAAAAGAATCATACAAAAGATTAAACATGAGAAAGAGCCCCCACATGACCAAATAGTCCAAGCGACAACTTCTCTTTGCAATCACAAATAAAATGATGTGGTAGACTAGGTGAAAGAGAAGAAATCCAACAAAACCTGGATAGAGAACGGGCATGACTCTTTCCAGCTGCCAAAGCATCACTACTTCACCTACAAGTGACGCAAGGATAATTCCATGATAAAGAAAACTTATTTTTTTAGAAGTCTGAACAAAATCTTTCATACTTTCTCATCCCCTCGCTGTATTTCCTACTAGCTCGTTTTCTTTTATTTTAACATATCTCCACCAAATTGAATCTCCGATAATATTTATTTAAATATGATTTTTACTTTACTTCTTTAGTGAAAAGGGTTACAATAACAGTAAGAAAATTTCAGGAGGTTTCATTATGGCACAACGTTACCAAAATGTTATGGTCGCAATTGATGGTTCTAAAGAAGCGGATTTGGCTTTCGTCAAAGGTGTTTACACTGCTCTACGCAACGAATCCAAGCTCACCATTGCCCATGTTATCGACACACGCGCTCTTCAAAGCGTGTCTACCTTTGATGCTGAAGTTTACGAAGAACTCCAAGTCGATGCTGAAAGTCTGATGAAGGAGTACGAAAAGCGCGCAAGAGATGCTGGTGTGACCGATATTCACATCGTCATCGAAATGGGAAATCCAAAAACCCTCCTTGCCCGTACTATTCCAGACGCAGAAAATGTCGACCTGATTCTCGTTGGTGCAACAGGGCTCAATGCCTTTGAACGCCTCTTGGTTGGCTCTTCATCTGAGTACATTCTTCGCCATGCAAAAGTCGATTTGCTGGTCGTGAGAGAAAGAGAAAAAACATTGTAATCATTAAAAAAAGGGAGCCTTGGGCTCCTTTTTGTTTGTCCTGATTGGGTCAGAAAAAGGCTTTAAACAATAGTTTAAAGCCTCAATCTTATTTAGAAAGTAGTCAATCTCAAAAGATTGAATTATTTGTAACTGTATGCCCAGTAGTATACACCGTTTCCATCAACTACTGCTGCTACAGCTCCTTCAGTGACATTTGGATCGAGAAGCAAGTCTCTCAAACCACTGTTTGCCCATTTCTTAACGACAACAGCAGCATCTTCATCACGACGTCCTATAAAGCCTGTGCTATCGTATTGACGTGAAATTTCATTTACTTTCGGAAGTGCTTGATTTTGATAAATGTCTTCAGACCAAGTCAATTCTTTCAATCCTTGAGCTTTACGCTCTTCATTGATTTTAACGAAAGCTTCTTTCGCTTTTGAAACATAGTCATAGTTTGTATCGTTTGTTGCTTCAACACGGTAAACAAACTTCACATAACCAAATTCTACATCACTGTATTTCTTGTCTTCGACACCACTCTTGAGATTTGCAATCAAGACATAGTCCTTAGCGTATGGGTTTTCTTTCGTCTTCTCAAAGATTTCTGGATCTTCGATTTCCCACTCAACTTTAGCATCCCAACCAGAGTTATCAAGGAACTTAGGATTCATTTTTTCGATGACATAGTTTTTGAACTCTTCAACATTCTTGAATGGCAATGCTTGACCTGCTTTAGCAGTCGTTACCAAGTTAGTTGAGTAAAGTTTCACGCTAGAGTTCTTGTCACTGTACATGTACTCGTCATCAGCAGTGTTTTCGTGAAGTTTTGGATCACGAGCTGGATCGTTTGGATCAGTCATCCCTTGAAGTTTCCATTTTCCTCCAAGCCACTTCCAGTATGCTGAGTAACCTGTACGCTCTGAGTTAGATGGTACATAGTAGTAATGTGCACTACCGTCGAAGTAGTAGTTTTTATCATTCTTGAGGACTGCGTCACCTGGTTTACCTGGTGGGTAAACCAATTTTGGAGTTTGTCCATTTGGTGCCCAAGCCAAGTATTCCAATCCTTCAGCTGGTTTTTCAACATAATCAGGGATTTGGTTTTCACTTGGTTCATCAGTCGTTACCAAACCTGGTGTTGTTGGGATAGCTGGAGTTGCTGGTGTTTCTGGTTTTGGTTCCGCTGGCGTTTCTGTAGATGGTTTGAATGGATCAAATTCACTATCAGCACCATTAATTGGTGGATTTTCTGGTAGGTCAACACTTGGAGTTGCTGGTTGTGGCTCAGCTGGTGTTGTTGGCTCTTCAGGTTTATCACTAGGTGCTGGTGTTGGAGTCTCTGGTTCTGCTGGTGTTGGAGCAGGAACTTCAGGTTGACTTGGTTGTGCTGGCTCAACCGGAGTTGTTGGTTGTTCTGGTTTTGGTTCAGCAGGTGTTGCCGGTTGTGCTGGTGTTGTATCAGCAGAATCTTTCACCAATACCCACTTACCATTTTGGTAGTAGTAATAATCACCATTGTCCAATACATAGTAATGGTAACCATTTTCGTAACGATAGTGAGGATCGTTTTCCAAGTTGTTAGTAGATGAGTTGTTATTACTATTGTTTGTCAAAGGTTTCCACTGACCGTTGCGATAAATACGGTAGCTACCGTCGTTCATACGGTAGTAGTGATTGCCATTCCAGTAAATATAGTTTTCATCGCTAGCAAGGTTGTTGTAATTATTCCAATAGTTATAACCATAGTAGTTGCTACTGTTGTCATAGCCATAGTAGTTATTCCAATTATTGTAACCGTAGTTGTAACTTGGGTAATAGCTACCATATCCATAGTTATAGCTTGGGTAGTAGCTATTGTAGCCATAGTTATAGCTTGGGTAATAACTATTGTAGCCGTAACTTCTTACAGTATAGTTTGATGTACGGCTACGATTTGCAGTAGTACGGTTAGAAGTACGATTGCTTGAACGACGGCTAGTTCTTGTATAGTAACTATTATTTCCATTCCAATTGTAAGCAGCGTGAGCTTCACTTGGTGCAAAAGTTGGAAGCATTGTTACAGCTGTTAAAACAGAAGCTGTCAAATAGGTATATTTTTTCTTCATTTCAACCTCTTAATTCTTTAATTTTTAAACTTGAAAATTAAAATAATAAAAATTTGGAAAGCAATTGTGCACAATTTTATAACTAAACCTCAAAGCTAGAGTGAACTCCTCACATCAACTTGTTAACAGGCCTGAAATAAACAAGTTGACTTTCTGTCTTAAAAAAGAGCATATTGTAGTAGCATGAGGATTTTATATTTATTCGCTTTCTGAATTTATTCTAACACATAAACTTTCAAATATCAAATAATTTGACTTGTCTTTTTTTGATGTTTTTTAAAAGAAAAGCTAGATATATCAGTAATATATCTAGCTTTTTAACTATTCTTTGTAAGAAATGTAATTTCCTGTTGCTTTATTTTCACTATCTTTTCATTTTTTTCTTTTCTTTTTCTAGCATAAATATGCTAATAATAATTAGTGATATATATAAAATTGTTCGGTTTTTCAGCTCAAAAAATCCCCGAATTTTTCATCCAGGGAAAAGAATTTTCTCTTATTTTTTATTTTTTCTTTCTTTATGTCGCTCATAAGCTTTAAACTGACGTTGTAGTTCCTGTCGAATGGCAGGTTCTGGAGCATATTTTTCTTCCCAGTCTTCTGGTTTTAAAATCTTGTGTGTAACTGGATCAAAATGAGCTTTCCCATCAGGGAAAACCTTCCCCATATTTGCTTCATGGACAATATCAAAAATGCGTTCTGGGTCTACTCCCATCAAAACAAAACTACCGTATGTAAAATACAGTGTGTCAATCAAAGCATCCACTTGACCGACCAAATTTTGCTTAGCAGGTGTCTTTTTCGCCACTTTCTCTGCCGCCTTATCAAGTGCCTCATGCATGCTTGCAAGGGAGTCTTGGAATTCTTCCTCCGAAGAACTTGCTGAGCGAACAAACTCTACTAATTCTTCAATTTTAAAATCTGCGCGGTGGGTTGCACCTTCAGCATCCCATGCCTGTGGCTCTTCTTGAGTTCGTTCATCCATCATGTGGTGGAAGGTCTTGACCTTATTAAAGTGGTAGTCTCGACTGACAAACACTTTTTCTGAAGCCAAAACACCAAAGTGCTCGAGCGCCTTGTGGATACCATCTTGTTGATTACTTGCCGTAATATGCTTAGCAACTTCTTTAACACTGCTACTGCCATTCCCCATAGCAACCGACATCCCAACACCCGCCAACATTTCCAGATCGTTGTCTGAATCACCAAAGGCCATGACTTGATTGAGATCAAAACCATATTCTTTCCCGACTCGGCGAATGCCTTCTAATTTGGAATTTCCTTGGTTGATGATATCTGCTGCAAAAGGATTGCTTCGAGTTAATTTCAAGTCGTCAAAATCACTTGCTGCCTTCTCAGATTCTTCTGGCGTCATCAGCATCAAAACTTGATAAATGGGTTGATTAATCAAGTTAAGCAGGTCGTCTTCCTTTTGAGGAACTGCCTTGCTAACCATTCGATTAAAGGAACGGCTAACGGTTCTTGTCAGCACAGTCGGAATAAAACGACTAACCAGTTGGGAAAAGGATCCGAGACCAAATGACATAATTTTCGAACCAACAACGGCGTGCTCGGTTCCAAGAGCGATTTCTTTACGCTCCTTTTTAGCGTAAGCAATCAGTTGACGCAGGCTTGACTTAGCAATCGGACTCGCAAAGAGCACCTTTTCTTTATTAAAAATGTATTGGCCATTGTAGGTCACCGCAAAGTCTAGGTCCAAGTCTTCCATCAATTCCTTGACAAAAAACGGCCCTCGTCCTGTCGCTACTCCAACAAGCACTCCTTGCTCTTTGACAATCTTAATCGCGTCCTTAGTGGATTTCAAAACACTCTTGCGATCGTTGACTAGCGTTCCATCGATATCAAAAAAAACAGCCTTGACTTCCATCCTGTCCCATTCTCCCCTTTTGTGTTACAATGATTATACCACATTTCAGAAAGAGTGACTAAATCATGCCTAAGAAAATCCTTGTTTTACATACAGGTGGGACTATTTCCATGCAAGCAGATGCCACTGGTGCCGTTGTAACTAGCCAGGACAATCCCATGAACCATGTTTCCAATCCGCTTGAAGGGATTGAGGTTCATGCCCTAGACTTTTTTAATCTGCCAAGCCCTCATATCAAACCCAAGCATATGCTTGCACTCTATCATAAGATTAAAGAGGAAGCTGATAACTACGATGGAGTTGTCATCACACATGGTACAGATACCTTAGAAGAAACAGCCTACTTCCTTGATACCATGAAAATCCCGCCCATCCCCATCGTTCTAACCGGGGCCATGCGTAGTTCAAACGAACTTGGTAGCGACGGTGTTTATAACTATCTGAGCGCTTTACGAGTTGCCAGCGATGATAAAGCAGCCGACAAGGGTGTGCTGGTCGTCATGAACGACGAGATTCATGCAGCCAAGTATGTTACCAAAACTCATACGACCAACGTCAGCACCTTTCAAACCCCAACACATGGACCACTTGGCCTCATCATGAAGCAAGAAATCCTCTACTTTAAAACGGCTGAACCTCGTGTCCGCTTTGATCTTGAGCATATTCAAGGTCTAGTTCCCATCATCTCAGCCTATGCCGGTATGACAGACGAGCTGATCGATATGTTAGACTTGGAACAGCTGGATGGCTTAGTCATTCAGGCTTTTGGAGCAGGCAATGTTCCCAAAGAAACAGCTCAAAAGTTGGAAAATCTCCTCCAGAAAGGAATCCCAGTCGCCCTGGTCTCACGGTGCTTTAATGGCATTGCTGAACCTGTCTACGCCTACCAAGGTGGAGGAGTGCAGTTGCAACGAGCTGGTGTTTTCTTTGTCAAAGAACTCAACGCTCAAAAAGCGCGCCTCAAATTATTAATTGCCCTTAATGCTGGACTAAAAGGACAGGCTTTGAAAGACTATATGGAAGGCTAATCCTCTTCGAAAATCTCTTTAAACCACGTCAGCGTCACCTTACCGTAGGTATGGTTACTGACTTCGTCAGTTCTATCCACAACCTCAAAACAGTGTTTTGAGCAACCTGCGACTAGCTTCCTAGTTTGCTATTTGATTTTCATTGAGTATAACTCCTTCTCTAGAAAGAAAATCAGGAAATCTTCATGATTCCCTGATTTTTTCTATTTACGTTTTCGTGTAGAGCGGCGTTCTGTCAAACCATGAGGTAGGAGAACTTCGCGTTCTTCCAACTCTTCCTTATGCATAATCTTAGTCAACATACGCATGCTGATAGCACCTAAGTCATAAAGAGGTTGGGCAATAGTTGTCAAGTTTGGACGAGTGAATCGTGCAATCTGAGAGTCATCTGTCGTAATGATTTCAAACTCTTCTGGCACAGACACACCGTGGTCAGCCAAACCATTCAACACACCCGCAGCCAATTCATCACCTGTTACAACTGCGGCTGTAGCTTGTGATGAAATCAAGCGTTCTGCCAAGGCATAGCCATCGTCATAGCTGTATTTTGATTCGAAGACCAAGCCCTCGCTATAAGAATGTCCAGCTTTTTTCAAGGCTTCCTTATAACCAATCAAACGAACCTTACCATTGATATCATCGACGAGTGGTCCACTCACAAAAGCAATCTTTTCGTTTTCTTCGAGAAGATAGCTCACGGCATCAATCGTTGCTTGTTTGTAGTCGATATTTACACTTGGAAGTTGGTGTTCTACATCCACAGTACCAGCAAGAACAACCGGTGTCCGTGAACGAGAAAACTCTGAACGAATCTTTTCAGTCAAGTGATAGCCCATAAAGATAATCCCATCGACTTGTTTTGAAAAGAGAGTGTTAACTACTGAAACTTCCTTTTCATCATCCTCATCACTATTTGCTAGGACAATGTTATACTTGTACATTTCAGCAATGTCGTCAATCCCCTTAGCAAGCGTTGAGAAATAACCATTGGTAATGTTCGGAATCACAACTCCGACTGTCGTTGTTTTCTTGCTTGCCAAACCACGTGCTACCGCATTTGGACGATAGTCCAAGCGATCAATCACTTCTAGGACTTTTTTTCGAGTGTTCTCTTTAACATTCTTGTTGCCATTAACGACACGGCTAACTGTTGCCATTGAAACTCCTGCTTCACGGGCGACGTCATAAATCGTTACTGTATCATCTGTGTTCATTCCGTTTCCTTTCTATAATGAAAATTTCGCTTTCACGCATCTACTTACTCCATTTTATCACTTATTGTAAACACTTTCAAGTATTTTTTAGAGAAACTTTGAAAAAATTTCACAGTTTATTCCCATTTTGAAAAAACGAGTAGGATTTCTTGATTTTTAAGACATTTTGCTGTATGATAAGGAAAATAAAGGGGGATGAAAACATGGCTTTTACAAATACACAGAGACGATCCGCTAGTTTTGGTGTCGTGACCAGCTTGCCTGACGATGTCATTGACTCTTTATGGTATATTATCGATCATTTCCTGAAAAATGTATTTGAATTAGAAGAAGAACTTGAGTTTCAACTGCTCAACAATAAGGGGACCATCACCTTCCATTTTTCTAGCCAGCATCTTCCGACTAGCATCGATTTTGATTTTAATCATCCTTTCGATCCGCTTTACCCTCCTAGGGTCCTTGTTTTAGACCTAGACGGCAGAGAAACCATCCTCCTTCCAGAAGAAAATGACCTATTTTAAAAACTCTAGCTTCTCAGCGCAAACTGCTGAGGAACTAGAGTTTTCTTTTTCTAATAAATAGAGCGACTAACTACTAGACCATTGGGTTTTGTATACTCTAAATCAAGGTAATCTTGATAAGTCCCCGGTACAATGAAACCTTGGGGACTTAATATATCCGTCCCAGCTTTTCCCACAATAGAGTCTGCTAGCAGAACACAATTGGTACTGAGAACAAAGTAGGTCTTAAACTCGGATGAGCTGAATTTATAGAGGGTCGCATCTGCTTCCTCTTTCAGTTGGTAGGAGTAGGTATGCTTGACCTCACCCTCTCTTCTTTTCATCAACTGCGAGCTTGGTTCCCAAGGAATTAACAGGTCTTCTATCTCTGCTAGGCGAGCTTGGATGGCTGCTTTCTGTTGGTCCGTCAAACTCAGACCATAAGCAAACAAGGTCTTCTGACTTTCCCTCTTACAGAGTTCGATGTATTTTTCCCGATTGGCCTTAAACAAAACACCATCTCCAACCATACCGAATAAACGCTCCGAGTGGGGATCATAGGAACCATAGGAAATAACTGTCCCTTGATAACAAATATCCACATGTCCCATAGCAAGGAAGAAAGAGGTTTCTGAGGTATGGACAAAAATTTCCAGATCAACCGTCTGGTCGTTTTTTCTTTCTGAATGAACTTCCCCTTCTTGACTTTCATGATTTGCCAGCCACTCATTTAGTTTGCGCAAGGTGCTGATAGGAATCAGAGCCGTCACAAAGATCGGCAGAGTCATTCGCATACGTCGTTTCAGCTTGGGATTGTTTTCTATCCTTTCAAAAAAGAAACCGTCCCGGAGGCTACTAGCTCCTAGCATGAGCAAGTAAAACCCAAGCAAGAGCAATTCAAAATTCGCTGCATCGTGAAAAGGAGAGATGCTATAAAGACCGAATCCTATCATCCATACAGCATCGAAGAGATGATGGAGGCGAGGATGAATGGCATTTTTTCGATAGAGAGACCAGGTCACAAGACTAATGATGCCCGTAAACAGCTGGTAGCTCGCAATGATAAAAACCAGGAGATAGAGGGCAAGGTCTTGCAAGATGATAGAGTCAAACACCAGAGCCGCAACCGCCAGCTTTCCCAAGGTTACAAAGATATTTTCCCGACGTTTTTTATCCTGAAACCAGCGAGTCAACAAGTGCCAAACTGCTGACAAGGAAAAGTAGCCCAGCAGCAACTGGTACCCCATTCGTGGAATAACTTGTCCAAAACGAATCAAGAGAAGCCCTAAAACAATAGCAAGTAGTCCCTCCCCAATACTCTTCCACTTGCTATAGGTTTCAGAAAGCTTAGGCATTTTCTTGCTCCAACTGGTCAACCAAGTATCGAATTGGTTGCTTTAGGATCGGATGGATAAAATGGGGAGCTATTTCCACTAACGACTCAAGAACAAAGAGGCGTTCTGCTAGATAAGGATGAGGCAAGATGAGTTCGTCTGTGTAAATGATCTGGTCCTCCACAAAGAGTAGGTCCAAATCAATCAAACGAGGCCCCCAATGCACCTCTCTCACCCGTCCCATTTCTGACTCGATGGCTAATAATGTTTCTAACAAGACTGGTGCTGGTAGCCAGGTTTCTACTTCAATCACCTGATTGGCAAAGCTATCCTGATCCACACCACCCCAAGGCTCCGTCGCTAAGACACTGGACTCTTTGAGAATATGGATGCCACGAGCTAGCAGTTTGTCAATGGCTTGCTCCAAGTTGGCTTGCTTGTCCCCCATATTGCTTCCTAAGGCGATAAAAGCTCGCTGCTTGCGACGGCGAATGGTCACCGAGCAGGTATCCAATGGTAAATGCACTGGAGCCCAAGGTTTTTTGAGTTCCAGTTCAATCTCTTGGACCAGAGGATAGGTCTCAAAGGTACGCTCTACTAGTTTGTAGGCTACCGTTTCAATCAAATCCTCAGTGCTTTCCTGAAACCAAGTCATCCACTGCTGACACAGTTCTCCGTAGTGGACAGAAGCTGTCAAATCCAATTCTGTAGCCGCCTTGGTCATATCATAAGATAAGCTTGCGGAAATAACAAACTTCTGCCCCAATTCCTTCTCACTAGGGAAAAGACCATGATAGGCAAAAATTTCCAAATCTTTAATCTGCAGTTGATCCATAACTTGTCCTTTCTAGAAAAATCCGCCCAAAGCGGATTCTTTTTATACTCAATGAAAATCAAAATGCAAACTAGGAAGCTAGCCGCAGGCTGCCCAAAACACCGTTTTGAGGTTGCAGATAAAACTGACGAAGTCAGCTAAAAACACTGTTTTGAGGTTGTGGATAGAACTGACGAAGTCAGTCACCATACCTACGGCAAGGTGAAGCTGACGTGGTTTGAATTTGATTTTCAAAGAGTATTATAGTCCCATTAAACGATAAGCTTGGTCTCGGAGGTCCTTATCTGTTTCAAATAGACCACGAGCGACTGTTGTCAAAGTCGCAGTACCTGGTTTTCTGACACCACGCATGCTCATACACATATGCTCGGCCTCAATGACAACAAAGGCTCCCTTAGCCCCCAGATAGTCCATCAAGGCATCGGCCACTTCAATATTCAACCGTTCTTGAATCTGTGGTTTTTTAGAATAAACTTCAACCGTACGGGCTAGCTTGGACAAGCCTGCCACCCGACCATCTGGAATATAGGCAATGTGCGCTCTCCCATAAAAAGGCAAGAAGTGGTGTTCACACATGGTGTGGAAAAAAATATCCTTTTCTACTACCATATTGTCATCGATAATCTCAAAGGATTTTGACAGGTGTTCCTCAGCAGTTTGGCCAAGACCTGAAAAAATCTCTTGGTACATACGGGCTACACGAGCAGGTGTTTCCTGCAGGCCCTCGCGGTTAGCGTCCTCACCAACAGCCTCGATAATCATTTTTACAGCTGCTTCAATCTTTTGTGTATCCATTCTCGTTCTTCCTCTCCATCAGATAGGCTCTCACTTGGCTCAAGAAATACAAGGAACCTGTGATAATCCTAACTGTTTGTTTCTCTTCATTTTTATCTGTCAATTTCTGCTCTAGAAAATCCTGCCAACTTTGGTAATTGAGATTTCTAGACTTGGCTGTCTCTTTCAGCACGCTTTCATCCGTCGCCCGACTATCGTCAAAATGGGTTACAGTCAATTGACTATCTGGCACCGTTTCTAGCAAATCCAACATATCCTCCAAGGCCTTGGTTTTGATGCAGGTAAAGAGGATTTCCTTATGATAATCCGCAAAGCGTTCTTGTAAGGTTGCTAGTAAAGCCTTGATAGCATGGGGATTGTGGGCCCCATCCAAAATCATCAAGGGGTCGCTAGACACGACCTCCAAACGCCCTGGCCATCTGGTCTCTTTCAAAGCTTGAGCAACCAAGTCATTACTTGTTAATTCTCGCCCAGTCTCCTGACAATAAGTGTCTAAGAGAGCAAGCGCCATCCCCGCATTTTCTATCTGGTGCAAGCCAAGCAGACCTGTTTGAAAACGACCTTGTCTGACAGAACTGGTATAATCAAAGATTTCACCCGTCACTACACTCTTTTGATGACTGACCTGGTAATCTTTCCCATAGGCAAGTCTAGGAGCATTTTTAGATTCTGCAATAGGGTCGATCACAGTCAAGGCTTCAGGAACAATATGACCTGTCACCAAGGGAATACCTTGTTTGATAATACCAGCCTTCTGCTCTGCTATGGCTTCCAAGGTGTCACCAAGTAGGGCCACATGATCCAGTCCAATAGTCGTAATTCCTGTTAAAATTGGCTGGCAAACATTGGTACTATCCAAAAGACCACCCATGCCGACTTCCATGATGGCCACATCAACTTGTTCTGAGGCAAAGTAATCATAAGCTAGAGCTGTGATAATCTCAAACTCGGTTGTTCCCTGCAAATTGTCAGCAGATTCCCCCTCAAGCAAAGACTGATAGTCTGCCATGAGGTTTTCTAGCCTAGCCTCGGGAATGGATTCCCCATTAATGCTAATCTGATCCGTATAATGAATGAGATAGGGCGAGCTGAACACCCCAACTCTCAGGCTTAGCCCTTCCAGCATCTTTTTCAAAAAAGCAATTGTAGACCCCTTGCCATTGGTCCCTCCGATATGGATGACCTTGAGTTTGAGCTGGGGATTGCCTCGCAGAGCTAGGAGTTCCACCATTCGCTCCAAACCAAAATGTGGTTGGTCCGTCCGGTAGTGGGCAATCCACTGATTGTTTTGAATTTCGTTCATCTTATTTATATTGTTTTAAATCTAGATTTTCTGCATCATCTGCCAAACGAATGGCTGACGCAACCTCAACTGCCATCCTGTGACTGGCAACATCGTGCACGCGCACCACTTCCACACCCTGTCTCGCAGCGATACTGGTTACATGAGCCGAAGCTGTGTCTCGATTGCGGAAACCAAGTTCGGTCCCAGGATTAACTTCAAAGCCATTTTCTTCTAGGATATTGATGACAAATCGCTTACGCGAAACACCAAGAAAAATCGGATAGCCTTGCTGGTGTAATTTATCCAGATCACGTAGAAGGAGTAGATTTTCCTTCTTGGTCAGACCAAAGCCAATCCCTGGATCCAGCAGAATATTTTCTCTTGCAATTCCAGCTTGGTTCGCTCTCGCTAGAGCATGTTCAAAGAAAGCCTCCATCAAGTCTTCGATTGGCACTTTTTCAAAGTCAGCTAACTCTTCCTCTGTAAAAGCTTGCTCAAAACCAAAATGAGGAAAGATGAGCGAACTAGGATGCTGAGGACGAGCCATAACTGGATTAAACATGATAACCACCTTCGCTCCAGCCTTAGCAACCACATCCGCCATTTTCTCATCTCCCATGAGACCCGTGATATCATTGACCAGATTGGCACCAGCAGCCAAGGCAGCCTCTGCCACCTGACTTTTCCATGTATCAATAGAAATGAGGACATCGCTTTCCTCACGGATAGCTTTAATCACTGGAACAACACGCTGGATTTCCTCTTCTATTTCAACATAGCTACTGCCCGGCCGAGTCGATTCTCCACCGATATCTAGCATGCTCGCTCCTTCTGCTATCAATTTACGAGCTTGCTGGAGCGCCTGCTCAAGAGCAAAAAACTGCCCACCATCCGAAAAAGAATCTGGTGTTACATTGATAATTCCACAAATAGCTGTTTTTGCATGATTAGCTTTACTTGACATATCGGTCACTCCCTCAAGGTTTTTCACCATATTATCTTTCTATTTTACCATAAAAAGAAAAAGATGAACACGCTAGTATTCATCTTTTCCAAGCGGGCCAATAGTTTAGAATGATAGACCTAGATTTCTACTAATCAACACCAATAAGGCCAACAAACAAAATGCAATACCATTGAGAATCATATGAAGCAAAATGGACATCTCCAAACGCTCAGTCTTATAGGCTGTCCAAGTCAAAACCGTTGACATTCCTCCATAAATAATCACAGAAGGTAGATTGGTTGGCATATGGAGCAAGGTAAAGACGATTGCACCAACAACAAAACCTAGTTTTTCTTTTCCACGGAAGATCTTTTTTGGAATAATTCCACGACACAAAATTTCTTCACAAATCGGCGCAATCAAGACTAGTAGGAAGAAAGTTGAAATCAAGGAACTATTCTGAACCAAACCATTCAGTATTGATTGGTTATTGGTTGTTGCCTCATTTGTTAGTCGAAGCAGGAGTGAACCCAAGAGATTTGTCGCAAAAATCACCAGATAACTCAGTACCAAGCGAGCCAAGTCTTTTGCCTTAAAAAAGGATAGATTAAAAGTAGCAAGTTGTGTTTTTCGTGCACCAATAATGAATACAATCAAAACGACTATGGATAGGGCACCTACTAAGAGCCCTGACTGTAAAATCGGAAACTGTTTGTTTGCTAAAAACAAAGCAAGTCCTATGGGAAATTGAGATAGAACAAAAGCTACCAAAAGGATGAGCACCCATTTCCCTCTGTTCAAAACCTCTTGCCAAATCGTCTTATCTTTCATGATGTACCTCCTTATAAGAAAAAGGGGAGACTCCCCTTTTTCTATTATACCATTTATAGCGCCATACTGATATAGTTAAGGATAAACAAGGCATCCAAAATCCAAATCATCACGTGCACATCCTTGGCTTGACCTTTGACAACTTTTGTCAAGGTATATGTCAAGAAACCAACAGCAATCCCTTGTGTGATAGAGTAGCTGAATCCCATAAAGATAGATGTGAAGAAGGCAGGAACCGCTTCAGCCATATCATCCCAAGGGATATTTTTCAAGTTAGAAAGCATCATGATTCCGACGATGATCAAAATTGGTGCTGTTGCAGCTGTCGGAACAATCGCTAGAAGTGGGCTAAAGAAGCTAGATAGAGCAAAACAGATCGCAACCACTAGGGCTGTCAAACCAGTACGTCCACCAGCACCGATACCAGCCGCAGATTCAACATAGGTCGTAACGTTTGAAGTACCTGCAATGGCACCTACCGAAGTTGCCACCAAGTCAGAGTAAAGAGCCTTGTCCAATTTAACTGACTCATGGTTTTCCCCACTTGTCGCAACGATACCAACTTTTTCACCAGTACCGATAAGAGTACCGATTGTATCAAAAATATCCGTTAGTGAGAAGGCAAGAATAGCCATCAAGGTTTCTGGTAAACGTGAAGTGTTTGAAATCAAAGAGCCTAAACCTTCTGAACCAAGAGCAGCACCAAACAAAGTTCCTAAATCATTAACCGCTGCTGAAAGATTGTTGCTAGCAAAGTCAATCCCTGATAATTTGACAACACCAACAGCAATGGCAAGGACAGTCGTTGTTAAAATAGAAAGAATAATTCCACCCTTGATGCCTTTAACAACAAAGAAGATGGTAATAGCCAGACCTGCAAGAGCCACCAATACTGCTGGAGTATTGAAGTCTACCAATCCTGGAACAGCTGCTGAGTTTGCAGTAAGTGCAGCTTGAGCCTTGTCCGCTCCTTCACCTGCTACCGTATAAGTACCTGGATCGATTGAGAATTTCAAGAGACCGGCATTCTTAATCCCAACATAGGCAAGGAAAACACCAATACCAGCCGAAATAGCTGAACGAAGTGTTGTTGGAATAGATTCGATGATCATTTTACGAACATTTGTTAAGGTAATAATCAGTGAAATAATTCCACAAATGAAGACCATACCAAGAGCCTCTTTCCAAGTATAGCCCATCCCAAATACAACTGTAAATGTAAAGAAGGCATTTAGTCCCATACCTGGTGCTTGTGCGTACGGCAAATTAGCATAGAAAGCCATCATCAAAGTACCTACTACAGAACCGATAATCGTTGCCAAGAACACACCTTGAACAGGCATACCCGTTTGGGAAAGCATTTGAGGGTTTACAAAGAGAATATAACTCATTGCAAAGAATGTTGTTAAACCAGCAAGCACCTCTGTACGGACATCTGTCCCGTGCTCTTTTAGTTTAAATAGTTTGTCCATCTTTAATCTCCTTTTGTTTTTTACGAACAATATTAGTATTATATCATTTATCATTCACCTTTTCAATATGTTTGTTTGATTTATTTAATAAATCAAAGCAACTGTAGTTTTTGTTCTTATCTGCTTTTCTTCCTTCTTTTTGATATAATAGTAGACATCTTATCTGGAAACGACTAGGAAGGTTTATATGACTAAAAAAATTATCGCAGTCGATTTGGACGGAACCCTGCTAAATAATGAAAGCAAGCTCTCCGATTTCACCAAAGAGACGATCAAAAAAATTTCAGAAAAAGGACACCATGTCATCATCACGACAGGCCGTCCGTATCGTATGGCAAAAGACTTCTATCGTGAGCTAGAATTGCATACTCCCATGATTAACTTTAATGGTTCCCTTACCCATCTACCAGGAAAGGCTTGGGAGCATGAAAAGTGCTTGACCTTGGACAAAAAATACCTCCTAGACATGGTCAAGCGCACGGAGGACATCCAGGCTGACTTTATTGCAGGAGAATATCGAAAAAAGTTCTATATCACGACTCCGAATGAAGAGATTGCGGATCCTAAACTATTTGGCGTAGAGAACTTCCGGCCGGAAAATCAATTCAAACCCGAACGAGTAACCAAAGATCCCAACTGCATTCTCTTGCAAACAAGGGCTGAAGACAAATACGCTTTAGCAGATGAAATGAATCGTTTTTATCAGCACCAACTAGCTATCAATACCTGGGGTGGTCCCCTCAACATCCTCGAGTGTACTCCCAAAGGTGTAAACAAGGCATTTGCTCTAGAGTACTTGCTCAATGTGATGAATCGTGATAAAAAAGACTTAATCGCCTTTGGTGATGAGCATAATGACACTGAAATGTTGGCATTTGCAGGCAAGGGATATGCTATGAAAAACGCCAATCCTGCTCTTCTTCCATATGCAGACGAACAACTTCCTCTGACCAACGAAGAAGATGGAGTTGCCCACGCTTTACAAAATTTATTCCTATAAAAGGGAAGATTGCATGGTCGCAATCTTTCCTTTTTGTTTTCATTCTGTTTTCACAAAAGCACCTCGTTTTCTGTATTTTTATATTAAATTTTCTATCGCCATTTTCACTTACCTCTCAAAACTATTGATATATTAATATTTTTAAAAAGTCATTTTATGAAAACTTTTACATCTTTTTAGAAAAAGTAGTTGATTTTTATATGAAAACGGTTTATACTTAAAGTTAGGCTTAAAGTTTTCTTAAACATACAGTCAAACATTTTATAAGGAGGAATGACAATAATGAGTATCGGAATCATTATTGCGAGCCACGGCGAATTTGCTGCGGGTATTCATCAGTCAGGATCTATGATCTTTGGTGAACAAGAAAAGGTTCAAGTTGTAACCTTTATGCCAAATGAAGGTCCAGATGACCTTTACGCTAAATTCAACAACGCTGTGGCTGCATTTGACGCAGAAGATGAGGTTCTAGTATTGGCTGACCTTTGGAGTGGATCTCCATTCAACCAAGCTAGCCGCGTAATGGGAGAAAATCCAGAACGTAAGTTTGCCATCATCACAGGACTGAACTTGCCGATGTTGATCCAAGCCTACACAGAGCGCCTTATGGACGCGAATGCAGGTGTGGATAAAGTCGCTGCGAATATCATTAAAGAAGCCAAAGATGGCATCAAGGCTCTTCCAGAAGCGCTTAACCCAGTTGAGGAAGTTGCAACTGCTGCAGCTGCTCCAGTTGCCCAAGCTGCTATTCCAGAAGGAACAGTTATCGGTGATGGTAAACTGAAAATCAACCTTGCTCGTCTAGACACTCGTCTCCTTCACGGTCAGGTTGCCACTGCTTGGACTCCAGATTCAAAAGCAGATCGTATCATCGTTGCTTCAGACAACGTTGCAAACGACGAGTTGCGTAAAGAATTGATCAAACAAGCAGCTCCTAACGGTGTAAAAGCTAACGTTGTCCCAATCCAGAAATTGATCGACGTTGCAAAAGACCCACGTTTCGGCGAAACTCATGCCCTTATCTTGTTTGAAACTCCACAAGATGCACTTCGTGCTATCGAAGGTGGCGTGCCAATCAAGACCCTTAACGTTGGTTCTATGGCTCACTCAACAGGTAAAACAATGATCAACAACGTTTTGTCTATGGACAAAGAAGACGTTGCAACCTTTGAAAAAATGCGTGACCTCGGTGTTGAATTTGACGTACGTAAAGTACCAAACGACACGAAAAAAGATTTGTTTGACTTGATTAAGAAAGCAAACGTTCAATAATGTTAATCTGTTTCTATCATTTTTGAAAACAGGATTAAATACTTTATTAAAACTAAATAGAAAAGGAATAAAACCATGTCAGATATTTCAATCATTTCTGCTATCTTGGTTGTAGTTGTTGCCTTCCTTGCAGGTCTTGAAGGTATCCTCGACCAATTCCAATTCCATCAACCAATCGTCGCATGTACCCTTATCGGACTTGCAACTGGTAACCTCGAAGCAGGGGTTATGCTTGGTGGATCTCTTCAAATGATCGCCCTTGGTTGGGCAAACATCGGAGCTGCCGTAGCTCCTGACGCTGCTCTTGCATCTGTTGCTGCAGCAATCATCTTGATCAAAGGTGGTAACTTTACTACTGATGGTATCGCCGTTGCAACGGCAACAGCTATCCCTCTTGCTGTAGCTGGACTTTTCTTGACAATGATTGTTCGTACAATCTCAGTTGCCTTAGTTCACTCAGCTGATGCTGCTGCTAAAGACGGAAACATTGCAGCTGTTGAGCGTGCTCACTTTGTTGCACTTCTTCTTCAAGGTCTTCGTATTGCAATCCCTGCTGCCTTCCTTATCGCTATCCCAGCTTCTGCTGTTCAAGATGCTCTTGGTTTGATGCCAGAATGGTTGAATGGTGGTATGGCTGTCGGTGGTGCTATGGTCGTTGCCGTTGGTTACGCTATGGTTATCAACATGATGGCAACTCGTGAAGTATGGCCATTCTTCGCAATCGGTTTTGCTCTTGCAGCAATCTCTCAATTGACTTTGATTGCCCTTGGTGTCATCGGTGTTGCCCTTGCCTTCATCTACCTTAACCTTACAAAACAAGGTGGAAACGGTGGCGGCGGAGCTGCAACTTCTAACGACCCAATCGGTGATATCCTAGAAGACTACTAGAAAGGGGAACAATCATGGCTGAAAAAATTCAATTATCAAAATCAGATCGTCAAAAAGTTTGGTGGCGTTCACAATTCCTTCAAGGTTCTTGGAACTACGAACGTATGCAAAACTTGGGTTGGGCTTACTCATTGATCCCAGCTATCAAAAAATTGTACACTAAAAAAGAAGACCAAGCGGCTGCTCTTGAGCGCCACCTTGAATTCTTCAACACTCACCCATACGTCGCTGCTCCAATCATGGGGGTTACTCTTGCACTTGAAGAAGAGCGCGCTAACGGTGTTGAAATCGACGACGCGGCTATCCAAGGGGTTAAAATCGGTATGATGGGACCTCTTGCTGGTATCGGTGACCCAGTATTCTGGTTTACAGTTCGTCCTATCCTTGGAGCTCTTGGTGCATCACTTGCTGCATCTGGTAACCTTGTTGGTCCACTTCTCTTCTTCTTCGGATGGAATGCTATCCGTATGGCCTTCCTATGGTACACACAAGAGTTCGGTTACAAAGCTGGATCTGAGATCACTAAAGACATGTCTGGTGGTATCTTGAAAGACATCACTAAAGGTGCTTCTATCCTTGGTATGTTCATCCTTGCCGTTCTTGTACAACGTTGGGTATCCATCAACTTCACTATCAACCTTCCAGGCAAACAATTGTCAGAAGGTGCCTACATCAACTTCCCAGAAGGTCCTGTTACAGGAGCTGAGTTGAAGGGCATTCTTGGTCAAGCGCTTAGTGGTATGAGCCTAGATAGAGTTCAACCACAAACGCTTCAAGGTCAGTTGGACTCATTGATTCCAGGATTGATGGGACTTCTCCTTACTTTCCTTTGCATGTGGTTGCTTAAGAAAAAAGTATCTCCAATCACAATCATCCTTGCCCTCTTTGCAGTTGGTATCGCAGCTCGTTTCTTCGGTATCATGTAATCTCGGTGAGAATATATAAACAAAAAAGAATCAGGATTAAACCTGATTCTTTTTATGTATCAACTTTTTCTCCTAGTAAGATAATGAAAGCACCCAATCACCACTGCTAGTATGGCAACATAGAGTAGCTGTTTGGCTTCTAAAGGCACAAAAGCTCCCTGTAGGATAAAAGTATTGGCAAGTACACCAACAAGGGCTGCAAGGCTCAAAAACGTGAGCAAAAGCATCTTGTATCGATTAAAAGGCAAGCTGACCTTGGCAACTAGACACAGACCATTGATCAGGGCAAGGAGGAAGCAAATAAATTTGACCTGACCTGGGACAGTGATAAAGAAATTGGTCAAAAGAACACTAGCAACCAGAACGCCACCACCAATCGCCGCGTTGGTTAGGATATCTCTCATAAAGTGAGTGCTAACCTTTTCTTTATTGGACTCAAAAGTCAGGAAGAAGGATGGAATCCCAATCGTAATGGCTGAAATGATTGTAAACTGAATGGGGATAAAGGCAAATTCCAAACCAAATACCACACTCAAAATGGCAAAAACGATGGAGAAGAAGGTCTTTGTTAGAAAAAGAGAGGCTACCTTTTGGATGTTATTGATGACCCGGCGTCCTTCCATCAAGATATCATAAAATACTGCAAAGTCATCAGTGAGAAAAACAATATTGGATACACTTTTGGCTGCACTCGTAGCCCCCTTCATGGCAAAGCTGATATCTGCTTTCTTGAGAGCCAGAACATCATTGACCCCGTCACCGCTCATGGCAACTGTTTTACCAGCATTTTGCAAAATAGATACCATCTTTTGCTTCTGTTCAGGTGTCACACGTCCAAATATTTCGTGTTCCAAGACCACTCTTTCAAAGTCGTCATCACTCACCTTGGTCATATCAATCGCACGGGCTTCTTCCTTAAAACCTGCCTTACGAGCCACCCCATATACAGCCACATGATTATCACCACTGATAATCTTCACTTCAACACCTTGAGATTCGAAATAGTCAAAGGTTTCCTTGGTATTGTCCTTAATCTCATCTGACAAAACGACGTGGCCTAGTAGTTCCACATTAGCTGGACTCGTAATCTGGTCCCTGCTATGAGCGAGTGTTAAGATTCGAAAACCTTGCTGTTTTAGATGTTCATAGTAGGCATCCATCGGCTGGGTAAAGCCTAGAAACTCATAGGCTCCGAAGAAATAGGTCCCACCCTCTTTTACTTGGACAAAGGAATACTTATTTTTACTTGAAAATGCACCGACTTCTTGAACTTCCCACTTTTTCTCACAGGTTAAGTAAGTCTTCAGAGCTCGGGAAGTTGCATTTTCATCTTCGAAATAAGCCAAATAAGAAGATAGTTTCTCTGCTACATTAGCATCCATTTCTTGGACCTTCATATTCCCCGTCGTGATAGTTCCCGTCTTATCAAAACAAAGAATATCTACTCGCGCCAAGGTCTCTACACAGTATAGCTCCTGTACCAGAACCTTCTTTTTAGCCAGCTTCATGGCTGCTACTGCTAGGGACACACTAACCAAGAGAATCAAACCCTCTGGAATCATGCCGACCAAGGCACCTGAACTTCCTAAAACAATTTCAACATAAGACCGTCCTAGACTAAAACCTCTGACATAGAGCAGAATGGCAACTGGCACCAGCAAGATCGAGACGATTTTTAAAATCTTATCCATGTAATCGCGTAGTTGAGAAGGGTATTTTTTGAATTCCTTGCTGGATTTTGCGAGTTTGTTGATATAACTATCGGGTCCGACCGCCGTCGCCGTGACCAGACAAGTACCGCTAACGACATTGCTTCCGCTCATCAGCTTGTCACCTGCTGTTTTAAAGACTGAATCACTCTCACCAGTCAGCAAGGACTCATCCACTTCGATCGTTCCTTCAAGCACTTCTGCATCGACAGGTACCTGATCTCCCAGATTGAGATGCAGATATTCCCCCAGAACGATGTCTTCTGGATCAATCTCGATCGTTTGACCATCTCGATTGACCTTGTACTTACTTTTACCAAGCAAACTTAGCTTTTCCAAAGCATTTTTTGAACGCACTTCTTGGAAAATCCCGATAGCTGTATTGATAGCAATCACACCTAAAAAGAGCATGTTCTCAAATCGCAAGGTTGTGGCTACCAGAACTGCCAGAGCCAAGTTCATAGCATTAAAAAAGGTAAAAATATTTGAAACGACAATTTCCTTAGTTGTTTTGTAAGGTTTAATGTCGCTGATATTTCGTTGACGATCCTTGATGTCTTGACTGCTTAAATACTTCATTTCTACTCCAATATCCTTTTGTACTACTATAGTAACACATATCTTTTTCTCTGTCACTTAAAGACTCAAAATAAGAAGAACTCCCTTGGCAAACATCATCCATCATCACTTTAAGAAGGACTTAAAAAAGAAGCTAGGATTTCCCTAACCTCTTTTCTTTAAGCTTTATTCTGCCAAGGCTCCCATTGGATCCCATGGTGCTAACACGATTGGTTCTGCTTCATAAGCAGCTTGTTCTTCTGCTGTCAATAATTCTTTGCGAACAACGATTTGGTAAGTGTATTCGTCCATCCAAGCGTCTGAGGCAACAAAGTAACCATCTGTACCGACCTTGTCTCCCCATGAGTTTTCAACTTTCCACTTGGTTGACTTGCCATTTTCGTCCAAGTCCACACCTGTCAAGACCATGGCGTGGGTCATCAAACTTTCACTGTAGTCCAAACGTCCAGCCTTGTCTTGAGTGAGTTGAATATCCATGCTTGATTCAAAGTCATAAACATCAGTCGCAAGGATTCCAGCTTTGCGGTTGCTGAGCTGGCCGACATCTGAACCAAACCAAACAGTTTCTCCTGTTTGCATTTGGGCAATCGCCAATTCTTTTAAGCGCTCCATCGGTACGTTGATGTAACGAACTGCACGGCTACCAACCACATTTCCCAACATCTCAACTGTGTAAGATTTACCGTAAGGCTTGTCAGCAGTTGGAGCATTGATAACAGAAACGTAGTCTTCTAGAGGAAGATTGACATATTTCTTGTAAAACTCTTGTGGCGTGATACCCTTTTCGCTTTGGTAGTTATCATCCTTATCGCGATAAGCAAAGTCAAATTTACGCGGTGGAAGACCTAGTGACATAGCAAGGAAGTTAAAGATTTCTTGCAAGAGGTCTTCTTTCTTAGCTTGAACAGTCGCTTGGTCAGCACCAGAAGCGAGCAAGTCACGCAAGATTTGGGCATCTTGGCGAAGCAATTTGTTAAGAATTGCATTGAGCTCACGGCTATTACTAGATGAAACAGACTCAGGGTAAACTGACTTAGGAACGACACCATATTTTTCAAAGAGGGCAACGACCATATCCCATTGACCACCATCTTGTTGTGGAGTTTGGAGTAGGAAGCTAACCTTGCGGCTCGTCAAGTCTTGGTCTGCAGTCGCAATCACTTGCTCCAAGAACCAGTTGGATTTCTCGTACTTGTCCCAGAAGAATGTGTGGGCTTGTGACAACTCAAAGTTTTCCAGTTTGTATTGAGAGATGAGTTTGTGGCGGAAGGTGTTGAGAGCTGCAAACATCCAGCAACGACCAGACGCTTTCTGGTTAGTAACCTTGTCCTTGGTCAAATCAAGCGAGAAAACAGGTGTATTGTCTACATGGCTTTGACGACGTTCCAGGGCTGCAAAAATTCCGTTATGGCTGGCAGCATTTTCAATGGCTTGGTACTTGACATTTGCTTCATAGTTGGCAAATAGTTTATCTGTAAATGATTCTTGAATCGCGTTCATAGATTCCTCCTTTTATTCTACTGTCTATTATAACTCTTTTCACAAAGGAAGCAACCGAAAAACTTAAAAAGGCAAGGACATTCTCCTCACCTTTTCTAACATAATCCAAACTAAGCAATACTAGCAAGGAGATTTTCTAACTCCTCCTTGGTCAAACGACGCCATTCTCCTTGTCCTAAGTTCTCATCCAAGGCTAAAGTTCCCATCGTCAAACGTTGTAGATCCACCACTTCCTTGCCACAGTAGGCCACCATTCGTTTGACCTGATGGAATTTCCCTTCAGCAATGGTCACACGAACCAGACTTTGATTCTTTACTGAATCTAACGACACAATCTCCAGCTTAGCTGGCTGGCAGGTAAAGTCCTTGAGCGGAATGCCCTTGGCAAATGTCTCCACATCTTCTTGGGTCATAATTCCCTCGACTTGTGCCAGATAGGTCTTATCCACATGACGTTTGGGTGAAAGAAGAGCGTGAGCTAGTTTGCCGTCATTGGTCAAGAGTAGGAGACCATGCGTGTCAATATCCAAGCGCCCTACTGGGAAAACTTCCTTGGTCCGAGCAATATCATCCAACAAGTCCAACACCGTTCTATGTATAGAATCCTCAGTCGCTGAAATAACTCCTTGGGGCTTGTTCATCATGTAGTAGACAAACTCTTCATACTCTAGCACTTGGCCATCAAAGCGAATTTCGTCTTTTTCTTCATTTATTTGCAATTTTGCTGATTTTTCTTTCTTGCCATTGACCGTCACGCGTCCAGCCTTGAGCAAGTTTTTGACCTCCGTCCGACTTCCCACAGCGCATGCAACTAAAAATTTATCTAATCTCATAAAACTATTATATCATACTCAAAAGGAGGCTGGTACAATGACCAACCTCCTTTTCTTTTCATACTCTTCAAAAATCTCTTCAAACCGCGTCAACTTCCATCTGCAACCTCAAAACAGTGTTTTGAGCTGACTTCGTCAGTTCTATCTATAACCGCAAAGCAGTGCTTTGAGCAGCCTGCGGCTAGTTTCCTAGTTTACTCTTTGATTTTCATTGAGTATCAGATTTAAGAAATTAACTTCCTCGTCTCCAGAAAATAGCTAAGACAACCATAGCACCTAAAACAGCTGGAACAATAGCTATCCCCGCTAGGTTTGGACCCCAAGTCCCAAAGAGCAGGTGCCCCAAAGAAGCACCAATCCAGCCGAGAAACATTTTCCCAAAGCATCCCATGCTTTCTCCGCGATTGGTTAAAGCACCTGCCAAGAGTCCCACTAGGAGACCAACAAACATACTTCCAAGCATAGCTTCTCCTTAAATTGCCCAGTCTCCATTACGGAAGAGTGGTACGCGTGTTCCATCCTCACGGATACCATCGATATCCATTTGACTCGAACCAATCATAAAGTCCACGTGAACATCTGAACGGTTCAGTCCTGCAGCTTCAAGCTCTTCTTCGCTCATCTCTGCCCCACCAACAACGCTAGTCGCATAGGCTGCACCGATAGCCAAGTGGTTTGAAGCATTCTCATCGAAAAGGGTGTTGAAGAAGGTAATGCCTGACTGAGAAATTGGGCTTGGATCTGGTACCAAGGCACATTCCCCCAAGGCACGAGCACCTGCATTTTCAAAGACAAGGTCTTTCATGACCTGATCACCCTTTTCAGCAGTAATGTCAACGATTTGTCCATCCTTGAAGGTTACTTTAATGCCTTCGATGATATTTCCGTTATAGCTAAGTGGTTTTGTAGAGGTTACATAGCCATCTGCACGACGGAAGTCAGGAGCCGTAAAGACTTCTTCTGTCGGCATATTTGGCAAGAATCCTTCTCCCTGTGCATTGATAGCACCAGCTGATTCCCAAACGTGGTTCTTTGGCAAGCCAAGTATCAAATCTGTCCCTGGAGCTGTGTAGTGAAGGGCTGAAAATTGTTCTTTATTAAGCATTTCCGCCTTGCTCTTAAGGATTGCTGCATGTTCTTCCCAAGCCTTAACTGGATCTTCTTCGTAGACACGGCAAGTTTTGAAGATTTGATCCCAAAGGAGGTCCACTGCTTCTTCATCGCTCGCAGCATTTGGAAAGACCTTCTTAGCCCACTCAAGCCCTGCTGCAGCTGCTACAGTCCAGCTAACCTTGTTGGATTGCGTTGCGATACGCATTGGCTTCATGGCAAGTCCCATAGCTTTGGCAGAAGCTGAAAGCTTGTCAGCATCCACTCCGTTCAAGGCACCTGGGTCAGAAGAACGGACACCAAGACGACTAGCCTTGTTTTCCAAGAGGTAGTTCATCTCAGCAATCTTGTATTCTGGCACATTGTTCAGACGCTCTATCGGCGCGTGGAGGAATTTCTCACGGTTGATCACATCATCTGTCCACTGAACGATGACCTCATGCGCACCCAAGGCATAGGCTTCTTTCACGATCAAATGCGCCAACTCACGTTGCTCCACATCGATGGAAAGGGTCAAGGTGTGACCAGGTTGCACGTTAATTCCATTCGCAACCAACAATTTCGCATATTTTTCTAGATTTTCTTTAAAATTTGGTAAAACCATTTTGTTTTTCCTTTTCTTTTGTTATTTCTCTTTAAACAAGGACAGCAGGCTAACTGCTGCCACAGTACCACAAATCAAAGCGGTCATTTTCAAAATCGTATCAGGGTCAAGATCCAGCTGGTAATCAAACACCTTTTGCGCTGGCTTATCCTGAGCGGAAATGGTAAGTTTCATAAAAACCTCTTTCTATATTTTAGAAAAACTCATCAAACAAACTCAACTGGTTATCCTCTGGCATATTGCCGAGAATCCCCATTTCATCCATCTTTTCAACCAAGGTAGATGACAGTCCGCCACGCTTGCGGAGTTCTGTCTTAGAGAGGAATTCGCCCTCTTCACGCGCTCGTACCAGTTGCTTGGCAACGTTTTCTCCCAGACCATCCATTGCTACAAATGGTGGGATAAGAGTATCTCCGTCGATGATGAATTCAGTCGCATCACTACGATAGAGATCTAACTTGCCAAACTTAAAGCCACGTTCCCACATTTCATTGACAATCTCAAGAGTTGTATAGAGGTCAATCTCCACATTAGAGGCTTCATTATTCTTCCGTTTTTCAGCGATTTCTTCCATTCTACGCTTGATAGCATCCAAGCCGGCACCCATAGTCTTGATATCAAAGGCCTTAGCACGGATTGAGAAGTAAGCACAGTAATAATAAATGGGATGGTGAACCTTGAAGTAGGCCACACGCAAGGCCATCATAACGTAGGCTGCCGCATGGGCCTTAGGGAACATATACTTGATTTTTCCACAGGATTCGATATACCACTCTGGCACCTTATTAGCCTTCATGGCTTCGATATAGCCATTTCGCTCTTCTTCTGAAATCTTCAGCCACAAGCCCTTACGTACCCGTTCCATGATGGTAAAGGCCATCTTAGGCTCGAGACCCGCATGCATGAGGTAAACCATGATGTCGTCCCGACAACCGATAACGGTTGATAGGTCCGCAATCCCTTGCTTGATCAAATCCTGGGCATTTCCCAACCACACATCGGTACCGTGGGATAGACCTGAGAGCTGAAGCAACTCTGCAAAAGTCGTCGGATGCGTCTCGTCTACCATCCCACGTACAAAGTTGGTTCCAAACTCTGGAATCCCCAGCATCCCCGTCGGTGTACCGATTTGCTCAGGAGTCACCCCAAGAACATCAGTTCCTGAAAAGAGGGCCATCACGCCTTCATCATCCATAGGAATTTCATTAGGATCAATCCCAGACAAGTCCTGCAGTTTCCGAATCATGGTCGGATCATCATGTCCCAGCACATCAAGTTTGAGGACGTTCTCATCGATATCGTGGAAGTTAAAGTGAGTCGTCTGCCATTCAGCCGTCACGTCATCTGCTGGATACTGAACAGGCGTAAAGTCGTAAACATCCATGTAGTTAGGAATAACAACAATTCCCCCCGGGTGTTGTCCCGTTGTGCGCTTGACACCAGCTGCACCTTGAGCAAGGCGTTCCACCTCTGCATCACGATAAAACTTCCCATAGTCTCTCTCGTAGCCCTTTACAAATCCATAGGCAGTCTTGGCAGCCACCGTACCAACCGTTCCTGCACGGAAGGCATATTCCTCACCAAAGATATCACGCACATCCAAGTGGGCGCTAGGCTGGTCTTCTCCCGAAAAGTTCAAGTCAATATCGGGAACTTTATCTCCATCAAAACCAAGGAAGGTCTCGAAAGGAATATCCTGTCCATTTTTGCTAAGTTTATGACCACAGTTTGGACAATCCTTATTGGGCATATCAAACCCTGAACCGTAAGAACCATCCGTGATAAACTCACTATACTGACACTGACCACAAACATAATGAGGAGAGAGAGGGTTAACCTCCGTAATCCCAATCATGGTCGCAACAAAACTAGAACCGACAGATCCACGAGAACCCACCAAATAGCCCCGTTCATTGGAACGTTGCACCAGCATCTGCGATGCCAGATAAATCACGGCAAATCCATTCCCCAGAATGGAAGTTAATTCTTTTTCAATCCGTAAATCAACGATATCTGGCAGCGGATTTCCATAAATCTCAAAAGCTTTCTTGTAGGTCAGCTCGGCGACCGTTTCTTCCGCCTTGTCGATGAAAGGCGTGTACAAGTCACCCTTAACAACCTCAACAGGTTCAAAGATATCTGCCAAGGCATTGGTATTTTTAATAACTAGCCTGTGTGCTAGCTCCTCTCCCAAGAAAGCAAATTCATCCAACATCTCATTAGTTGTTCGAAAATGAGCCTTTGGCAAAGGAGCTGGTTGGGCATGTTCACCATGACCGATGGTTCGGTTAATCATAGCCCCCTGACCCAAACTACGGACAATAATTTCACGGTAAATCTCTTCTTCCGGTTCGATATAGTGGACATTTCCCGTAGCTAGAACAGGCTTGCCAAGACGGTCCCCAACCTCTATCAAACTCTTGATAATAGTCTGGAGTTCCTCCATATCCTTGACCTGCTCTTTAGCAATCAAGGGAGCATAGATAGCTGGTGGCATGACTTCGATAAAGTCATAATACTTGGCCACCTCAACCGCCGCATCCACACCTTGGGAAACAACTGCGTCAAAAACTTCGCCTTCCGAGCAAGCCGACCCCAAAATCAAGCCCTCCCGATGGGCGTCTAGAACCGTTCTCGGAATCCGTGGCACCCCTTCAAAATACTTGGTGTTAGACAAAGAAACCAGCTTAAAAATATTTTTTAAACCAACTTGATTCTTGACATAAATGGTCGCATGTTTAATCCGAGCTTTTTTATAAGAATCTGGACTGATTAGATCAATATTGAGTCTAGCCAGATCGGTCACACCATGTTTTTCTGCTACCTCTTTGATAAAGATGAAAAGCAGACGACCAGTAGCTTCCGCATCGTAATTAGCCATGTGGTGGTGTTCAAGTGCTACACCAAAACGCTTGGTCAAAGGTCCCAAACCATGACGTTTATACTCAGGATAGAGGTTTCTAGCAAACTCCAGCGTATCGATAACTGGCTGGCTAATCTTAGGCAGACCATGACGCTCATAGTTGGCATTCATAAAGCCAACGTCAAAGGTAGCATTGTGAGCAACTAAGACTGTATCCTTGCAAAATTCTTGGAATTCTTGCAAAACTTGTTCCAGTGGTTTAGCATTTTTGACATGATCATCTGTAATTCCTGTCAACTCAGTAGTAAAGGCTGATAATGGATGCCCGGGATTGATAAATTCATCAAATTCGGCAATAACATTCCCCTTGTACATCTTAGAGGCCGCAACCTGAATCAAATCATTATAGATAGCTGAAAGTCCCGTCGTTTCCACGTCAAAAACCACGTAGGTCGCTTCTGACAAGTCCATCTCCACTTCGTTATAAACGATTGGAACACGGTCCTCCACAATATTGGCTTCCATTCCATAGATCAGCTGGATTCCAGCTTTCTTGGCCGCCTTATAGCCGTGTGGGAAAGATTGAACATTTCCATGGTCCGTAATGGCAACCGCCTTGTGTCCCCACTTAGCAGCTGTCTCAACGATCTCCTCTACCTCTGGTAGAGCATCCATAGTCGACATATTTGTATGAGCATGAAACTCAACCCGACGCTCACCTTCTGGCATCAAATCCTTCCGCTCATAGTGAACAACTTCCTGCACATCCTGCACGTTCATGGTCAAATCACGTGTGAAGTTATTCATCTCCACATTCCCACGAACTCGAAGCCAAGAATTCTTCTTAATGATGTCAAACTTCTGAGCCTCTTCTTCATTCTTAACCCATTTTTGCATTGAAAAACTTGAAGTGTAGTCTGTCATTTTAAAGTTGATCAAAACGCGACCAGTTCTGGTCACCTTATGCTCCACATCAAAAACGACCCCTTCAAAGACCAGGCGATTTTCCTCAGTCGTCACGTCAATCATCTGAGTAACTTCAGCCTTATCTAGTTTAGGCTTGGCCATAGCCTTTTTAGCCTGAAAATCAAAGGCTGGCTTCTCTTCTACTGGAGGAGGAGCCATTTGTTCCAGTTGCTCCATAGCTCGAAGCGCTTCCTCATTGGCAGCTTGAACAATCTGTTCATTCTCCGTATGGAAGGCTTCCTCCTGCTCTTGTGTAAGAGCATCATTCTTTTCTATTTGGCATACAAAAGCTGGAAAACCAAACTTTTCGAGTTGCTTTGCCAAATTAGGAAGATGATTCTTCTTAAAGTGCTCCTTATCAATCGCCTCTGAACCTTCAATAATGAGTTGATTTCCTTCCGCACGAACATTTAAATTCTGGTAAAGAGATTTAAACCCCTGACTTGCACATGGACCTTCAGAAAAAGCCTCTCTATAGTAGGCATGCAAGAGTTCATTAGAGAATTCTTGAGAAAGAGTCTTGATTTCAAAAACAGCTCGATTCCCTGTCTTAGAAAATTCTTCACAAAGCCCTTTCTTTAACTCCAAAAAGATTTCAATCGGTAAAATATTAGAAAATACAAAATGAAATTCCCAAATCTTACTAATTTTATGAACCACAACACGCTCAATTCTTGCATCAACAAGAGCAGGATCCCGTTTCAATTGATCAGAGATTCCCAATTGATTCATTAAAATTTCAAACTTACTTGACATTCATTTTCCTCACATTATTCTCTTACTATTTTACCATAATTAAAGAAAATATATGACTAGTACCATTCCTTAAGCACTGCTAGTTTACACAAATTTGTTCCATAAAGAAAAAAGAAGACTCTCAGAATCTCCTAAGTAAATAAAAAAAAGATACCCTTAAGTATCCTTGTAATCAATCGGGAAGACAGGATTCGAACCTGCGACACCTTGGTCCCAAACCAAGTACTCTACCAAGCTGAGCTACTTCCCGTGTTAAATAAAAAAATGCACCCTAGAGGAGTCGAACCTCTAACCGCCTGATTCGTAGTCAGGTACTCTATCCAGTTGAGCTAAGGGTGCTCATCATTATATGCCGAGGACCGGAATCGAACCGGTACGATCGTTACCAATCGCAGGATTTTAAGTCCTGTGCGTCTGCCAGTTCCGCCACCCCGGCCTCTCTAAGCGAACGACGGGATTCGAACCCGCGACCCCCACCTTGGCAAGGTGGTGTTCTACCACTGAACTACGTTCGCATCGACCTCTTATTCTATATAAAAAAATGCCGGCTACATGACTTGAACACGCGACCCTCTGATTACAAATCAGATGCTCTACCAACTGAGCTAAGCCGGCTACTTTCTATTATGCGGGTTAAGGGACTTGAACCCCCACGCCGTTAAGCGCCAGATCCTAAATCTGGTGCGTCTGCCAATTCCGCCAAACCCGCAAATATGACCCGTACTGGGCTCGAACCAGTGACCCATTGATTAAAAGTCAATTGCTCTACCAACTGAGCTAACGAGTCTAAAATAACTTCCGTTATCTTAAACGGTCCCGACGGGAATCGAACCCGCGATCTTCGCCGTGACAGGGCGACGTGATAACCGCTACACTACGGGACCTATGGGAGTTAACGGGATCGAACCGCTGACCCTCTGCTTGTAAGGCAGATGCTCTCCCAGCTGAGCTAAACTCCCAAAAAGGAAGTCTCTAAACTTCCTATTC